>JAURJO010000394.1 GCA_030832235.1 Verrucomicrobiota bacterium | reverse complement strand
TGGCCCGTCTACGTGAAGGCCGGCGTGCGGATGCGGGAGCAACGGCGCGTCCTAGAGGCGACCCAATGGAGCGGAAATTATGTCGGACCCGATGGCGTGCAGGGACCGAACGCCGCCCGCGGCGGAGGCAACGACGACAACCTCGCGCAGTTTGGTCTGGTCGCCTCGGGGCAGCTGCACACCTCGGAGGTGCGTTTCCCGGCAGTCCCGGTGCCAGCGTGGCCGCATTTCACCAACACGCTGCTCGACGAGGCGCTCGAGAGGAATCCGGCTTATTTCGTCCGCGAAACCAACGCGAATATCCAGGCGCAGCTCACCGGTGATCAGAGATTCAAGGAGAGTATCCCGGCGGTGTACGCCATGGGGCATGTGCAAATCGGCCGGCTCGGTGTGCTGGCGGGTGCCCGACTCGAAGAGACCCGGGTGCGCGGCGAAGGCGCGCTACAGGCGCTTACCCCGGAGGAGCGCGCGCGCCGCGCGGCTTTCACGGGACCGCTGACGGATGCGGAGATCATCCGGCGCAATCTCGCTGAGTACGGTGGCCGACAGGTTCGCACCGGAACGTACCGCAACGTGCTGCCCGGGATTCACCTGAAGTACGCCTTCACCCCGCGCCTGATCGCACGCGCCAGCTGGGCGACGAACGTCGGCCGGCCCGGCATCGGCCAGTTGATTCCGCGCACGACGGTTAACTTCGACGCCAAGACCATCACGACCAGCAATCCGGCGCTGAAGCCGCAGACGGCGGATAATTTCGATGTGGCGGCCGAGTATTACTTCGAGCCGGCGGGCGTCGTTTCCGTGGGGGTGTTCCAGAAGCAGCTCCACGATTTCATCTTCACGGCCGGTGGCCTGACGGTCGGCACGGGGGCGGACAACGGTTTCAACGGTGACTACGCGGGCTACACGCTCACGACCCAGTACAACGGCGGCGGCGCCAAGGTCCGCGGCATCGAACTGAACTACAGCCAGCAGTTCTCTTTCCTTCCCGGCTGGCTGGCGGGCTTCGGCGCTTATGGAAACCTGACCCGCATGGAGACCGAGGGGAACTACGGCGCGGGTAACGCCATCGCCGTAGCCGCCAATCCGAAGGGGAAGGTTGCCGGTTTCAACCCGGACACTTCGAACGCCGGCCTATCGTACATCCGCAACGGGATCACCTTAAGGCTGCAGTGGAATCATCGCGCCCGCTATCTCACGACCTACAATGCGATCGACTCCCAGCTCGTTTACCGCATCCGCCGCGACACCCTCGACCTGAAGACGCAGTACCAGCTCACGCGGCGCCTGAGCGTCTACCTCGACGTCAATAACGTCCTCCGGGAATTCGAGACGGGACAGGATCGCGGTCCGCGCCCTTCCCAGCGCCGCATCCTCACCCCTGGCTTCTTTGGCGGCCTTAATGCCCGTCTCTGAGTAGGCGCCGCCACGCGCCGCCACGCAGACCAGGTCTAACGGCAGCCGGCTCGTCGGGTTTGTGACGCATGCCTTAAAAACCCGTGGGCCGAGGTGGGCTTCCTGAGGTGCGAAGACTATGGCCCGAGGCTCACCCGATCTGGTCGGGGGAGAAATTCTCCCAGAGTTTTCTGAGGTCGGGATCTTCGAGGGCTGTTTTCTTCCAGTCGGGCTTTAGCCGGCAGGCGCGCTCCAAGCGCCGTTTTGCCTCCGGCATTTCGCCCAGCAGGCAGTGGTAACAGGCGAGGTTGAAGTGGATCACACCGACTTTCGGGTGCAGCGGCTCGGCTGCCTGCAGGACTTCGAGTGCCTCCTTGATCCGGCCCAGTTCCCGCAAGGCGTAGGCCCAGTGGATCCAGCCCTGCGGAGTGCCCGGATGCCGCTCCGCCAGCTCGCTTCCAGTGGCGATGAGCTGCTCCCAGTCCTTCGCCTCCAGATGAAAGTCCGCCTTCACGGCTAGGACGGCGGGAAGCTTCCGGTCCTTGGCGGCGAACGCCCGCACCTCGGACGCGGCCTGTCGCAGCATGCCGAGCCCAAGGTAACCCTCGATGAAACGCACCCGCACGTCAGCGGCGAGCGGACTGCGGCCGGTTTTCTTTTTCTTCCTCAGAATGGGCATGGCGCGTTCGCAAAGCGACCACGGGATGAGCCGCGGCTCCAGACCGAATCCACGTGAAGACGGCAGCACGGGGACTGCGGGCGGGGCTAGGATGGAAGATCTCACCGAGCCATCCGACCACGAAGACACGGAGGCACCGAGGATAAGGGGAGTCGGAGGATCAGGAAATCCGGGTGGAGTCGGATAGCGGCTCGAAATCTCAGCGAGCTGCGAGCGTACCGAGGTGCACAAGAGTCCCGACCTGCTCCGCTCCCTCCGTTGACTCATGTTCAAGGCCTTTTCCTGCGCCTTCTGAGGATCGTCGCGGCCAACTCGGGACTGGCCGCGAGGAGACGCAAAAGGCGCCAGGCTCCGGCTCAGTCGCCTTACGCTCCGATCGGAGCGACGGTCTCGAGCTTCAGCATCACGCGGCCGGCCTCGCGGCTCGCGCTGATTTCCACGGTAAAACGCGCCTCCCAGTCGTTGGCCTCCTCCTGGTCCACCAGCACCTGCGCGATCTCCAGGTTCCGGCCGGGAGGCGCGTCCAACCCATGCGTGTGCTTGGTCGAGCGGCCCTCGGGATCCAACCGTAACCGTCCGCGCGCCTCCTCAAATTCCGTGAAAAGGTTCTCGGCCCGCCGCGCCTCGGCGGTCGAGTTGTCGCAAACGAGCCGCGCGGCGAGCGACTCCCAGTCCTGCGCGGCGGCGTCCTGCAACACGCCCAGCACCGCGACACGCACCAGCCGTCGGAAAGCAACGCGATCTCGGGTGATGTCGGGCGGCGGCCGCGGTGTTTCCGGCTTCGCTTCGGCGGTGGTGCCTGGGTGAAGGAGGTTTTCCCATTCCTCCAGGAGACTGGAGTCAACGCCCCGCACGAGCTCGCGCAGGTGGTCCTCCAACTCCAGCAACTCCTCCGTCTTGGCGGTTACGGGTACGGTCTGCGCGAGGACCTTCCAGACCTGTGAAAGGTGGCGCAGCAGCAGGCCCTCGGAGCGCTGGAGGCCGTACTCGCGGACGTAGTCGTTGAAGCCGAGGAAGCGTTCGCACATCTCGCGCACGATCGACTTGGGGCGCACGTTCTCGCCGTCGACCCACGGGTGAGCGGCCGCGAACACGTTGAACGTCTCGTAGAGAAACTCCCGCCGCGGCTTCGGGTGCTCGATCTGCTCGAGCTTCTCCATGCGCTCGGCGTAGTCGACACCCTCGGCCTTCAGTTCGGCCAGCTTCTCGGCCTTCAGCTTATCCACCTGCCGGCGCAGGATGGCGTCGGGGTCCTCGACGATCGCCTCGCAGAGCGTGAGCACGTCGAACGTGTAGGCAGGGGCGGCCGGATCCAGTCGCGGCAGCGTGTCGAGCAGGTACACCGAAAGCGCCTGATGCAGCGAAAAATCGTCCTGCAGCTCGACGTTGACGCGTACCTTCCGGGTGGCCGCGGGCAGAGCCGCGGGCGGCTTCTTCTCCTGTGGACCGCGCGCGGCGAGCTCGACGATCCCGCGTTCAACCAGCGCGCGAAACAAGTGCCAGCCGCGCCGGCGCAGGAGGTTTTTCCGGTGCGGGGTCTCATGGCAGTCGCGGATCAGGCGCTGCAGGTCGCGGCAGCCGTCGCCCGGCCGGCTGAGCATGAGCAGCAGCATTCCGTGGGTGAGGGCAAAGCGTGATTGCAGCTCCTCGCACGGCGCGGTGCGCAGACGCTCAAAGGTGCGGGCGTCCCAGCCGACGGAGCCCTCGGGGGCGCGTTGCTTCACGACGGAGCGCTTCCGTCCCGGCTCGGCCGCGGCCTTTTCGTCGGCGCGCTTGTTGGCGATCACGTGCTCGGGCGCCTGCGCGATGACATAACCGCGGTCATCGAAGCCGCGACGGCCGGCGCGTCCCGCGATTTGCCGGAAATCGCGCACGCTCAGCACGGCAGCCTTCTTGCCGTCGTATTTCCAAAGCTGGGTGAAGACGACGGTGCGGATCGGGACGTTGATGCCGACGCCAAGGGTGTCGGTCCCGCAGATGATCTTGAGCAGGCCGCGCTGCGCGAGTTGCTCGACGAGGATGCGGTAGCGCGGCAGCAGGCCCGCGTGGTGCACGCCCACGCCGTGACGCAGCCAGCGCTGGAGGTCCTTGCCGAACGGGCTCGTGAACCGCGCGCCGGCCAGCGCCTCCTGCAGTGCGGCCTTTTCCTCCTTGGTGCAGACCGCGAGGCTCATGAAGTCCTGCGCACCCTCGCTGGCTGATCGCTGCGTGAAATGCACGACGTAGACCGGCGCGCGCTTCATGTGCAGCAGTTCGGCCAGTTTCTCCGCCAGAGGAGTCTCGGACCACTCGAACTCAAGCGGCACGGGACGCCGGTCACCACGTACCGTTACACACGGCGCGCCGGTGCGGCGCGAGATGTCCTCCTCTAGGAAGCCCGTCGCGCCGAGCGTCGCCGACATCAGAAGGAAACGAGCCCGCGGCAGCGTGAGCAAGGGCGCTTGCCAAGCGACGCCGCGCTCCGCGTCCCCGTAGTAATGAAACTCATCCATCACCACCGCGCGAAGGTCACAATCGGGACCGCGGTGGAGCGCGATGTTCGCGAGGATCTCGGCCGTGCAGCAGAGGAGCGGGGCGCGCGGGTTGACGCTCGCGTCGCCGGTCATGAGCCCGACGTTGTCGGGTCCGAAGTCGCGACAGAGCGCGAGAAACTTCTCGTTTACCAACGCCTTGATCGGGCACGTGTAGACCCCGCGCTCGCCCCGGCAAAGCGCGCGGAAAAGCGCCGCGCTGGCCACGAGCGATTTTCCGGATCCGGTCGGAGTGCAAAGGATCACGCTGCGATCCTCGTACAACTCGAGGATCGCCTCCTCTTGTTCCGGATAGAGCTCGAGTCCGCGCGCGGAGATGGCCGCGAGGAAACGCTCGAGGATCGCGCCGGTTTCCGGCGGGCGGCCGCCCGCGTCGAAAAATGGCGCGAGCGGGGGCGGGGTGTCGGCGCCGGGCGGCATCAGGGTCGGGCGCCGCGGGGCCGCGCTCAGATTTCCGAGCAGGCGAGCGGGGCGACGAAACGGGCCGTGTTGCGGGAGGTGTTCCCGGCGTAGCGCGGGTCGTCCTTCATCTTCTGCCAGCGCGGATCGGGGCCGAATTTCTTCCAGCCGGCGAGGTGCGTCGCGAGGTCGGGACCGCTGGTGATGTAGCGGAGGTGCGGTAGGTTGGGACCGCTGAGCGCCTGGCCGAAAAAGACGGGCGACATCCCGAGGTCGCGCATAAGCTGCGTTTCACCGTCGTCGAACATCGCCATCTTGCTGAGAGCCTTCAGCTCGCTGTGGCTCTCGTAATCGCGCATCTCGAACACGCGACCGGGCGCACGCGACTTCGAGAACGCCGGGATCTCCATGCGCGGCATGCTGCGGAAGGCGCGGAGGAGCCAGCTATCGACGCGCTCGTAGGCCGGGGACGCCTTCTCGGCGTTCAGGTAGGCGGCGCCGGCGGCTTGCACGGTGGCGTCGGCGTTCAACTCGGCGCTTACGCCGACGTAGGTGTCGAGCGACGCGTACGGGATCAGCACCCACACGGGCGAATCGGCGATCGGCTCGGACGTCGCCTTCTGCTTGTCGACCTTGAGCTCGGTGAACACTCCGACATTGCGCACGCCGCGCTTTGCCAACGCGGGCAGAAAGGCCTTCTCGAGGTAGGATTCCACCGGTCCGCGCGCGGCGCTGGCCTTGAGGCGGGTGTCGGCCTTCAGATGGTAGCAACGCAGATCGTAGTACTCGCGGGCGCCATCCTTCGCCGCGGCAGGAGCGGCGTGGGCGCGGGTCGCGGCGAGCGTGGCGCCGGCGGCGATGGATGTGGCGAGGAAGTCGCGGCGGGAGGTTTTCATAGTGCGTGCGGTCAACGTGGTTCTGGCGGCGTGACCGCGCAAGAATTGGTTCGCGCCGTGTCGCTGCCGACCCTTGCTTCGCGACTCCCGGAATTTCCCCTCAATCATGTCCTCCTCTCTTCCATCGATCGCATTCATCGGCACCGGTGTCATGGGCCGCAGCATGGCCGGCCACCTCCGCAAGGCGGGCCACGCGCTGCACGTTTACAACCGCACGAAGGAAAAGGCCGCGGAGCTGCTGGCCGCCGGAGCTGCCTGGCACGACTCGGCCGGTGCGGCGGCCGCCGCGGCCGACGTGGTGATCACGATGCTGGGGTTTCCGACCGATGTGGAGGCGAGCTACCTCGGCGCGGGCGGCATTATCGAGAGAGCGCGGCCAGGTGCGCTCCTGATCGACATGACGACCTCGAGTCCGCTGTTGGCGCGGCGGGTCGCCGAGGCGGCGGCCAAGCGTGGGCTGGAGTCGCTCGACGCGCCCGTTTCCGGAGGCGATCTCGGCGCGCGCGAGGCGCGGCTGGTGATCATGGTCGGTGGATCAGAGGCCGGTTTTGCAAGGGCACGGCCGGTCTTCGAGTTGATGGGCAAGAACATTGCGCGGCACGGCGGTCCGGGTGCGGGGCAGCATTGCAAGATGGCGAACCAGATCGCGGTTGCGGTCGGCATGGTGGCTTGGGTCGAGGCGCTCGCGTACGCCCGCAAGGCGGGGCTCGATCCGGCGGCGGTGCATGCGAGCATCAGCGGCGGGGCGGCCGGCAGCTGGGCGCTGACCAACCTCGCGCCGCGCGCGCTGGCGGAGAATTTCGCGCCGGGTTTTTACGTGAAGCACATCATCAAGGACATGAAGATCGCCCTCGATAGCGCCGCGGAGCTGAAGCTGGATCTGCCCGGGCTCGCCGAGGCGAAGCGGCTTTACGAAAAGGTGGCGGCGCACGGTTGGGAGGAGTGCGGCACGCAGGCGCTTTACCGTCTCTACCTCGCGCAGTGATCCAGTCTTTCCCGTCCGTTTTTCCCCATGAAACTCTCCCCTGATTTCCGGCGGCGGGTGCTCGCCCGCGAATGGCTGGCCGGCACATTCCTCAACCTTGGTTCCCCGATCACGGTCGAACTGGCCGGGTTGGCGGGCTTCGACTGGCTTCTCATCGATCACGAGCACGGTCCCGGCGGCCAGGACACGTTGCTGCACCAATTGCAGGCGGCGGCGGCCACGCCGGCGTTCGCGGTGGTGCGTATCGCGCAGAATGAGACCGCGCGTTTCAAGCGGGTCTTGGATATGGGCGCATCGGGAGTAATGGTGCCTTACGTCAACACCGCGGCCGAGGCGCGGGCGGCGGTTTCCGCGATGCGTTATCCGCCGCATGGCGTCCGCGGTGTCGCAAAGTTTAACCGCGGCGCCGGTTTCGGCGGCGACTTCGAGGATTACTATCTTCACGCCCATGAGCGGCTGCTTGGTGTGCTGCAGATCGAGACCCCCGAAGCGGTCGCGAACGCGGAGGAAATCGCGGCGGTGAACGGCGCGGACGTGCTGTTCGTCGGCCCGACGGACCTCTCCTACAACATGGGCATGCGCGACCAGCTGGAGCGCCCGGAGTTCGTCGCCGCGCTCCGACGCGTGGCGGACGCCGCGAAAAAGCACGGCAAGGCCGCGGGCATCCTAGTGCACAGCGCCGCGCTCGTGCCGATGCTGCGCGACCTGGGGTATACCTTTATGGCGCTGGGCAGCGATGGCGGCGCAGCGCGGACCGGATTGCTCGGTTTCGCCAGCGCGCTGAAGGGTAAGTAAGCAGAGGCGGGCACGACCATGCGGATCACCGAAATGCACATCACGCCGATCGCGCTCGGCGACCCGCCGCTGCTGAACGCGGCCGGACTCCACGCACCGTACTGCCTGCGCACGGTGGTTGAACTTCGGACGGCGGACGGCCTGACGGGACTCGCCGAAGTGCCCGGCAGCGCGGCGGTCGACGCCGCGCTGGCGGCGGCACGCGACGCGGTGATCGGCGCGGATCCGCGCAACTGGCACGGGCTCCGGGCGAAAGTGGCGGCGCAGGGCGCGCCGGAGACCTCGCGGGCGAGGGGCGACAAGCCGTGGGACGGCCGCACGCGGGTGCAGGTGTTCAGCGCGTTGGACGTCGCGTGTCTCGACCTGCAGGGCAAGGCCTACGGCGTGCCGGTGGCGCAGCTGCTGGGCGGCGTGGTGCGCGAGCGCGTGCCCTACGCGGCGTATGTGTTTTATAAGTACGAAGGCGCCGGCGGTGAGCTTGGTTTCGGGATCGACCCGCGGGCGACCGGCTGGGCGAAGGCGCGGCAGGCCGCGGCGCTGGACCCTGACGGTGTGGTGGTGCAGGCGGAGGCGATGGTGGCGGAGTTCGGCTTCCGCTCGATCAAGCTGAAGGGCGGCTGCTTCGAGCCCGCGCAGGAGGTGGCCGCGATGAAGGCGTTGCGGAAACGCTTCGGCGCCGCGGTGCCGCTGCGGTTGGATCCCAACGCGCTGTGGACGGTCGAGTCCTCGATCCGCTGGGGACGCGAACTTGAGGGGGTACTCGAGTACCTTGAGGATCCGTGCCGCGGGCAGGAAGGCATGGCGCGGGTGCGGCGCGAAGTGAAGCTGCCGCTCGCCACGAACATGTGCACGACCTCGTTCGACGATCTGCCGGGCAGCGCGCGGTTGGAGTCGGAGGACATCATCCTCACCGACCATCATTTCTGGGGTGGCCTGCGTTCTTCGATGGAGCTGGCGGCGCATTGCCGGACCTTCGGGCGCGGCGTGTCGATGCATTCGAACAACCACGCGGGCATCTCGTTCGCGGCGATGACGCACCTCGGTGCGGCGATGCCGAACCTCACGCACGCGCTCGATACGCATTACCCGTGGCAATGGGAGGAGATCATCACCGGCGGCCGCATCGCGATCGAGGACGGCAGTGTGGCTTTGCCGAAGGGGCCCGGCTTAGGGGTTGAGCTCGATCGGGCGGCGCTCGCCCGGGCGCACGCGGCCTACCTCCTTTGCGGGCTTAAGGAGCGCAACGACGAGATCGAGATGCAGAAAAAGGTGCCGGGCTGGAAATTTGCCGCCACGCGCTGGTGAGCGCTTTCCACGGATGAGCGCTCTCTCCCAACGTTTCTCCGGGCGCACGGCGCTGGTCACAGGTGCCGGTTCAGGCATCGGCCGCGCCATCGCGCTGCGGTTGGCGGGTGAGGGAGCGGAGACGATCATCCTCGAGTCTCGCGCCGAGCCGGGGGAGGCGGTGGCGGCGGAAATCCGCGCATCCGGTGGGGTGGCGCGGGTGATTGTGGCCGATGTGGCCGATACCACCGCGATGCGCGCGGCCTTCGCCGGCATTGAGCGCCTTCATATCCTGGTGAATAACGCCGGCATCGCACACGTCGGCAACGTGCTCGATACGACTCCGGAGGATTTTGACCGTGTGTGCGCGGTGAACGTGAAGGGTGTCTACCACGGCCTGCATTTCGGGGTGCCCCGGCTGCTCGCCTCGGGCGGTGGCGCGATCGTCAACCTCGCTTCGATCGCATCGAAACTCGGCCTAGCCGACCGCTTCGCCTACGGCATGAGCAAGGGTGCGGTGCTTACCATGACGCTCTCTGTTGCCCGCGATCTCGTGGGCCGCGGCGTGCGTTGCAATTGCGTGTGCCCCGCCCGCGTGCACACGCCGTTCGTGGACGGATTTCTCGCGCGTAATTATCCGGGACGCGAAGCGGAGATGTTCGACAAGCTTTCCGTCGCCCAGCCGATCGGCCGGATGGGCCGCCCCGAGGAAATCGCCGCGTTGGTGGCGTTCCTCTGTTCCGACGAGGCCGCCTTCATCACCGGCTCTGCCTACGACATCGACGGCGGCGCGACACTGCTGAGGTAAGGCATGGGGTAGGGGGACGTTTAAGCCTTGCTGCTGTGGATGTTGGATCGCGTGATTGGGTCATGGGGTTGCTTCGAAGGGTCGCTGCTCTGGCACTGGGAGCCATCGCGCTCACCGGCGACGTGTTCGCGCAGACATTCGTTTCCTGGAACGGGTTCATCAGCAATTCTTACAACACGGCCGGCAATTGGAGTCTCGGGCAGGTCCCCTCACAGACTGAAGTTGCTTATTTCGGCAGCATGGGAGGCGGCATTTCCCTGACGGCTCCGGCGGCGGTCGGGGGGATCCAATTCGCATCCTTTGCCAGCGGCCCATATACCCTTTCCACGACTTCCGGTTCGACGCTGTATTTGGGTCAATACGGCGTGGAGAGTTTCGCCTCCAGCAACCAGCAAGTCGGGGTGCCGCTGGTGTTCAACTCCGCTAGGACACCGGTCAACAATCAAGGCACGGGAACTTTGACGGTTGGTGCCATCGGTACCGCGACAACCCCCGTCACCATCAATGCCGGTGCCTCGATCCTATTCGGAGGCGCTGCGACCTCGAGTGGCGTTGTGCTGGGGAAGCTGACCGGCGCGGGCGCCGCGATCTTCAATGGGGGAACCTGGACGCTCTGGCAGAATAACGACTACACCGGGGGCACCACCATCAACGACGGTCGCGTTACGTTGAATTCCGGAGCGACCTTGCCGGCATCCGGCTCCCTCTCGCTCATCGCGGCGGCCGGAAAAACCGCGACGCTGGATGTGGCCGTTGGATTCGGAGGCGCCAACAACTCGGTGCCCAACACCGTGACTCTGGGCGCGGTGCGATTGGGAGGCGCTGACTATGCATCGCGGGCCGAGATCAGCATTGCGAGTGGCCAGCTGGTTTTGGCCGGCGACGTCACCTTCGAGGCGCTCAACAATCCGAGTCGCGCTTTAATCACAGCGTCAGGAGGAGCTGGGTCCCTCGCTATCAGCGGAACGCGCACGTTTGTTGTCCAGGATTCGCTGGTGGCAGGAACGGACCTGCTCATCGATGCGCGGATCACGGGCGGTGGACTGGTCAAAGCGGGGGCTGGCACCTTGCAGCTCGCCAGCACCCAGAACGCCTACACCGGAGGCACGGTTGTGAATCAGGGGACGCTTTTAGTGACGAGCACGGGGGCCATTCCTCTCGGATCTGCCGTCTCCGTGGTTTCAAGCGGCGGAGATGCTGTTCTCTCAATCGCCAACAATGCCTCCGTCACGGTCTCCAGCCTCACTTTGGGTGGGACGAACAGCGGCATCACGACCAGAAACCTGGTGGATTTCCTTGGCTCGTCGAGTTTGCTGGCCCTCTCACAGGGCGGCTCGATCACGGTCTACGGTTCCGGCGCCGATGTCGGAGCCCGGATCGGTAACCCGTACATCGGCACGGTACCGAACGGTTCCCTCGACGTGGGTTCGGGCGGAATCGCCACCATCGACGTCCGTCGGAACAACCCCGCCGCCACCTCGTCGCTCGACCTGCTGGTCACCACCGCGTTGGCCGGTGGTTCCGCGATTCAGAAGACGGGCTCCGGGTCGATGCTGTTGGAAGGGTCCGGCTCGCTGCTCACCGGCACCCTGAGCGTGAATCAAGGTACTGTTCTCTTCGGAAACTCATTCTCGCCTGCCGGAGGTACCAACGCTGGCGACGGCGTGAATGTCGCGTCGGGTGCCGTCATTGGGGCTGGCGCGCGGGCATCCGCGTTCTCCGGCGAGGTGGTGTTGTCCAAGGCGGCGACTTTGAATTCGGGTGCGCAATTGGGGACGTGGGATCTGGACCAAGGCATCCGGCTCAACCTCGCCGGATCCGTGAACCTGCAGCCGGCGGCCAACAGCACGACGGTGACGCTGGCGCTCGGCGGGTACGAAGGCTCGGTCATCTCGGGACCCGTGAACGCCGCCGCGCCCGGCAGTTCGCTGTCGCTCGTGAATGCCCTGGCCGGTCATCGCGGGCTCCTCGCCGTCAGGACCGCAGTCGGGGCCAATGTCGGCTCGATCTCGGTCGACGGCGCCGGATTGATCCTCTCCGCGTTGCCGGCCAACGCGAATACCACTCTCAACGCCACCGCCGGCGGTTACCTCGGGGTGGCCCCGGCGGTGGTCAAGGGGGCGACGCCATCGGTGCAGGCGGTGGTGGATCGCGTGGGCTCCAACAAGTCTACGTTCAACGGTACCTTCGGGTTCGATAGCTTTGCCGACGCCACGACCCCGCAGGTTTTCTCGGACAACGTCACTTTCGCCGGCTTCGGCACCGGGCTTACGTTGGGCTCAATGACGAGCGCGATCCTCACCGGG
>JAURJO010000393.1 GCA_030832235.1 Verrucomicrobiota bacterium | reverse complement strand
TAGCAAACGCGTCAAGCGGAGGCGAACGGGGATTGCCTCGCGCGGTGGGCGCCGCAGCCTGCTCGCTTCTCCTTCCATGCACGTCGATCTGCCCGCCGTCCGCCGCTACCTGCTCGATCTGCAGGACCGTATCTGCGCGGAGCTGACCGCCGAGGACGGCGGTCCGGAGGGTTTTCGCACCGACGAATGGGAACGCCCCGAAGGTGGCGGCGGCCGCACCCGCCTGCTTGCCGAGGGCGAGGTGTTCGAAAAGGCCGGCGTCGCGTTTTCCCATGTCCGCGGCACGACGCTGCCACCTTCGGCCACCGCGCACCGGCCGGAACTGGCGGGGAAGCCATGGGAGGCGCTCGGCGTCTCGCTCGTGATCCATCCGCGCAACCCGCACGTGCCGACGAGCCACGCCAATGTGCGTTGTTTCGTGGCCGGCGCCGGCGGTGACGCGCCGGTCTGGTGGTTCGGCGGGGGCTTTGACCTGACGCCCTACTACGGGTTCGAGGAGGACGCGGTGCACTGGCACCGCACGGCCCGCGACGCCGTGGCTTCGTTCGGACCGGAATATTACCCGCGCTTCAAGCGGGCCTGCGACGAATACTTCGTCCTGCGCCACCGCGGCGAGCCGCGCGGGATCGGCGGGCTGTTCTTTGACGATTTCAGCGAGCTCGGATTCGAACGCTCGTTCGAGCTCCTGCGCGCGGTCGGCGACGCGTACCTGCCCGCCTACCGCCCGATCGTGGCGCGCCGCAAGGCGCTCCCGTGGGGAGACCGGGAGCGGCAGTTCCAACTCTACCGCCGCGGGCGCTACGTGGAATTCAACCTCGTCTGGGACCGCGGCACGCTCTTCGGCCTGCAGAGCGGCGGTCGCACGGAGTCGATCCTGATGTCGCTGCCGCCACTCGTGCGCTGGGACTACGGCTGGAAACCGGAACCGGGCTCGCCCGAGGCGCGCCTGCACGAGGTTTTCCTGCGGCCGAGGGACTGGGCTTCATGAACAGCCGCGAACGATTTCTCGCCGCCTGCGCGGGCCGCCCGCTCGAACGCCCGCCGCTCTGGGTCATGCGCCAGGCCGGCCGCTACCTGCCCGAGTACCGCGAGTTGAAGGCGCGCTCGTCATTCCTGCACATGGTGCGGACGCCCGAGCTCGCCACCGAGGTCACGCTGCAACCGCTGCGGCGCTTCGCCCTCGATGCCGCGATCCTGTTCTCCGACATCCTGGTGATCCCCGAGGCCCTCGGTCAGGGCTACCAGTTCCGCGACACGGGCGGCATCGCGATGGAAGGCCGGATCGCCACGCGCGCCGACGTGGAGAAACTCGCGCCCGCCGCCGCCGTGTCGGAACGGCTGGAGTACGTCGCCGCGGCGCTGCGCCTGATCCGCGGCGAACTCGCCGGCAAGCGCGCGCTGCTCGGCTTCGGCGGTTCCCCGTGGACGCTAGCCACCTACATGGTCGAGGGCGGCAGTTCGGAGGATTTCGAGCGGGTGAAGCTCCTGTTCTACACGGATCGCGGCACGTTCGACGCGTTGCTTGAACGGCTCACCGAGGCGCTGATCGCGTATTTCCGGATGCAGATCGCGGCCGGCGCCGACGCGATCCAGATCTTCGACTCGTGGGGCGGAATCATCGCGGGACAAGACTACGAGGCCGCTTCGCTCCGCTGGATCCGCCGCATCACGGCCGCGCTGCCGGCGGATTTCCCCGTGATCCTCTATGCCAAGGGCACGCTCCCGCAGCTCGCCGCGCAGGCCGCGGCCGGCGTGCGCGTGATCAGCGTCGACTGGACCGCCGAGCTTTCCGCGGTGCGCCGGGCGCTGCCGTCGTCAATCGGCGTACAGGGCAATCTCGACCCCGTTCTCATGACGACGACACCGGAGCTCGTGCGTCGCGAGGCCACGCGCCTTCTCGAGGCGATGCGCGGCACCTCCGGGCACATCTTCAACCTCGGTCACGGCATCACGCCACAGGCGAAGATCGAGTGCATGGAATCGCTGGTCGCGACGGTGACCGGTTGGAAAAACTGACGAGGCGGCGCACCGCGTCCGGACGGGGTTTTCCCGAGGGCGGCCCGAGGGGAGGCGACCCTTGACTCCCCCCCCGCCCCGCCTAGCTTCGCGCGCCTTTATCACCGGAATGGCCACCGACCTGAAGGACACCCTGCATCTACCGCGCACCGATTTCCCCATGCGGGCCGGATTGGCGCAACGTGAACCCGGACGCGTGGAGCATTGGCGGAAACTCGATCTTTATTCGCGGATCCAGGCCAAGCGCGCCGGCAGCAAAAAGGTCTTTGTGCTGCACGACGGTCCGCCGTTCACCAACGGCGACGTCCACATCGGCACCGCGCTGAACAAGTCGCTCAAGGATTTCGTCAACCGGTACAAGACGATGCGGGGCTTCCGCACGCCCTACGTGCCGGGCTGGGACTGCCACGGCCTGCCGATCGAGCAGAAGGTCTCCCGCGAACTGCAGGAGAAGAAGATCACCCTCGGCACGGCCGAGCTGCGCGCGCGGTGCGACGAGTTTTCCGAAGGCTGGATCGGGCGCCAGACGGCTCAGTTCC
>JAURJO010000392.1 GCA_030832235.1 Verrucomicrobiota bacterium | reverse complement strand
TCCTGCGCGACCGCGTGAACCGCAGCGGCAAGTGACGCGGCCGCGAGGGCGGCCAAGAGACGAGGGGGCATGGCGGGAAGATGCGGGGGTTGGGTGCGCCCGCAATGGATTTGGCGCGGGAGCGGACGGGCGGGTCCGCGGTTTTGCGGGTTCTATTCCGTTCGCCGCTGGCGAGGTGCACAGGCGCAGCCGGCGTCGCAACCGGGGTGCTTGCGTCGGCGAAGCGCGCGGACGATCAGCGCGGCGGCCGCGAGTGCGACGATGGCAAGGGCGACGATCCGTTGAGTGGTGGCGTCCATGATCAGAAGCCCAGTGCGCGGCCGGCTTGGTAAAAGACCAGGCACACCAACCACGCGGTGCCGGTCATGTAGGCGATCTGGAAGAGCGGCCAGCGCCAGGAGTGGGTTTCGCGCCGCACGACGGCGATCGTGCTCATGCACTGCATCGCGAAGACGTAGTAGATCATGAGCGTGAGGCAGACGAGGGGCGTGAAGAGCGGCGCACCATCGGGCCAGGTCGCCTTGAGCATCGCCTCGCGGATCGGCGCGGTGTCCTCGTCGGCGGCTTCCACGCCGAAGATGACGCCCATCGAGCTGACGAACACCTCGCGCGCGGCGAAGGAGGTCACGAGGCCGATGCCGATGCGCCAGTCGAAGCCGAGGGGCTTGATGACGGGTTCGAGGAGACGACCGGCCTGGCCGGCTAAACTGTGCGCGATCTGCGCGTCGGCGGTTGCCTGCGGGTCCGGATGCTTCGGGTAGGTGGTGAGGAACCACAGGACGATCGAGATCGCGAGGATGATGGTGCCCGCGTTGCGCAGGAAGAGCCACCCGCGCTCGAGCATCTGCCGGAGGATTTCCTTGAGGCGGGGCGGTTGGTAGGGCGGCAGCTCGAGGATCATGAGCGGGTTGCCACCGCGGAGGAACGTGCGCTTGAAAAGCCACGCGAAGCCGAAGGCGCCGCCCGTGCCGAGCGCGTACATCAGCAGCATGAGGCCGGCCTTGGTCGTCGCCGGCACCTCGCGGCCGGGCAGCAGCGTCGCAATCATCAGCAGATAGACCGGCAGCCGGGCGGAACAACTCATCAGCGGGGCCACGAGGATCGTGGCGAGCCGGTCCTTCGCGTTCTCGATCGTGCGGGTCGCCATGATGCCAGGGATCGCGCAGGCGTACGAGCCGAGCAGCGGGATGAAGGAACGGCCGTGCAGTCCCACGCGGCTCATCGGGCGGTCCATGAGGAACGCCGCGCGCGCCATGTAGCCGGTGCTCTCGAGGAGGCCGACGAACAGGAATAGGATCAGGATTTGCGGCAGGAAAACCACCACGCCGCCCACGCCTCCGACCACGCCTTCCGTCAGCAAGTCACGCAGATCACCCGGCGCCATCACTCCTTTGATTAGACCTGCGCCGTCGGCGACGAGGCCCTCGATCAGGCCCATGGGGTATTCCGCCAGCGTGAAGATCGAGAGGAACATCGCCGCCATGATCACGCCGAACACGAGCCAGCCCCAGACGGAGTGCACGAGGAGCGCGTCGATGCGATCGGAGAGCGACAGGCCGCTTTCCGCCGGCCGGCGGATCACGTCGCGGCAGAGGTGGTTGATGGCCTCGTAGCGGCTCTTGATGAGCGCGCCGGACCAATCGGTGCCCTCCTCGTTCCAGCGCCTGCGCCATCCTTCTAGCGCAGTGGTGGTGCGGGTGCCGAGCGGGGTTGATCCGGCGACGCGTACCGTGTCGAAATCGGTCAGTAGGAGCAGGGCCTCGGCGCGCGCCACGAGCGGTGGGCGACCTTCGCCGACCAGGCCTGCCTGCAGTTCCGCGACGGCCGGGGCGATCGGTGCGGGCACGTCCCAACGATGCCGAGCGAGCGGCAGATCCGCGCGGCTCATCGCGATGCGGAGCTCTACGACACCGCGGCCATGCACGGCTTCGCAGGTGATGACGGGTACGCCGAGTTGTTCCTCCAGCTTGGCTGCGTCGACGGTCACCCCGGCGCGGCGCGCGAGGTCCATCATGTTCAGCACGACGATCACGGGCCGGCCGAGATCGAGAATCTGGTGGGCGAGATAGAGGTTCCGCTCGAGGTTGGTCGCGTCGAGGACGCAGATGACACGATCGGGCTGAGGGGTGTCGGCGCGGCGGCCGAGCAGCACGTCGCGCGTGACCGCCTCGTCGGGCGAGCGGGCGGCGAGTGAGTAGGCGCCCGGAAGATCGATGACCCGCATGGGGTTCCCGTGCTGGGAGTAGGCCTCGCCGATCTTTTTCTCGACGGTGACGCCCGGGTAGTTGCCGACTTTTTGGCGAAGACCGGTGAGGGCGTTAAAGAGGGTGGATTTGCCGCAGTTCGGGTTACCCACCATCGCGTAGACGGGCGCGCGCGGTGCGGCGGCGGTGCGACGGCGACCCGGCGATGCCGGGGTGAAATGCGGCGGCAGGGAAGCGCGGGAGTCATTGCCCGCGTCGGGTTGGCTGGCGTCCGTTCCCATAGCGGGCGCGCGGCGGTCAGCGTGCCTGGGCCGGCAAGTGCTCGACGACGATGCTCATGGCGGCGCGGTGGTTGAGGGCGACGCGCATGCCGTTGACGAGGCAGAGGCTGGTGGTGGTGCCGGAAATCTTGGTGACGAGCGCGGCCTCGCCGAAGCCCATCTCACGGATCCGCTGGCAGAAACTCGCGTCGCCGGTGAGTTGGAAGACCCGAGCCGTGCTGCCGGCGGGAAGCTGGCAGAGCGGTGACAAGGGCAAGTGCGACGACATTGGAGTGAGACTCGGTATCAGTAGAGAGCCAATTGATGCTGCGTGGATTTGCCAGCGGTAAGTTGGGATTTTTCGGCCGATCAAAGGGACAGGTTCAATCGGCTGAGGGACAGGTTGCGGCCGGAATTGGGTCCGGAATTGGGGACAGGCTATGCGGACCCGGGGGGCGACTACGTTACGATCGCGAGCTCTCCAAAGCGGGGACAGGTAATCTGCAATTGCTATGGCTTAGAGGGGAATCGGGTTCTTAAAAGTCTGTAAAACTTTGACATTAAAATATTAATGTTATTTTAATTTATCCAATTCACCTGAAAAACCTGAGGCGATCCATGCCGCCGGGTTGGGGGTAGATTGTTTGGGAGCTTTCAGAATTCAGATACCACCGAGGGACAGGTTGTTTAAGCACGTCTGAGGGACAGGCTCGTTGGCCTCTTTACACAACCTAGGTATCGACGGGAGTCGCAGGGTCAGGCTATGGGGGTTTGCGACTCCTGCCGTCTGCAACCTGTTTCTCAATCGCGGTCGGCGGACCGTTCGACGGAGAAAGAAATTGGTTTTCACGGGCCC
>JAURJO010000391.1 GCA_030832235.1 Verrucomicrobiota bacterium | reverse complement strand
GACGTCCGCGGCTGGCGGCGTTGGTGCGTGCCTTTCATCTGGATCGGGATGAACCCGATCACGCTTTACGTCGCGAGCAACGTCATCCGCTTCCGCACGCTCGCGCAGCGGTTCGTGGGTGGTGACATCAAGGCGTGGCTCGACGCCAACGTCGGTGCGGGGGCCGGTCAGGGCATGCTCGCGATCACCGGACTCGGACTGATGTTCATCCTCGCCCGTTTCCTGTACGAGCGCCGCATCTTCCTGCGCGTCTGAGCGCGCCGCTTTCGCCATGCCGGCATTCCCGATCGTCGACACCCACGTCCATCTCTGGGACCCGGCGCGGCTGCGTTATCCTTGGCTGGGCGGGGTGCCGCGGCTGAACCGGCGCCATTCCGTCGAGGAGTTTCGCACCGCCTGCGGGCCGGTGGCGGTTGGAAAGATGGTGTTCGTCGAGTGCGGCTGCGACCGGGCCCTGTCCTTCGAGGAGGCCGTGTGGGTTTCCGGACTCGCCGCCGGCGAACCCCGGCTGCGCGGCATCGTGGCGCACGCCCCGTTGGAAAAAGGCGATGCCGTTGAGGCCGACCTCGCGCGGCTGGCGGCGCTTCCGATCGTGAAAGGCATCCGCCGCCTGCTGCAGGAGGAGAAGGATGAAGCCTACTGCCTGAGGCCCGATTTCGTGCGTGGCGTGCGGATGCTCGCCCGCTTCGGGTTCACGTTCGACGTGTGCATTTACCACCGGCAGCTCGCCGGAGTGATCGCTCTCGTCCGGCAATGTCCGGAGGTGCGCTTTGTGCTCGATCACCTCGGCAAGCCGGGGATCAAGGCCGGCTTGCTGGATCCGTGGCGCGCCGAAATGCGGATGCTCGCCGCCCTGCCCAACGTCGTCTGCAAACTGAGCGGCGTCGCGACGGAGGCGGACCACGCCGCTTGGACCCCCGCGCAGCTGCGGCCGTACCTCGATCATGCGCTCGCCTGTTTCGGACCGGGACGGGTGATGTTCGGCGGCGACTGGCCGGTGAGCACGCTGGCGACGGACTACCCGCGCTGGGTCGCGACCATCGACGAGGCGCTGACGGGTTTTCCGGAGGCCGATCGTCGCCGGATTTTTTCCAGCAACGCCGAGGCGTTTTATCGCGTTTGAACCTGCGCTGTCGGCAGACGGGCGAAGGCGGGGCTCTCCCGGCCCATGGACCGACCGGCCTTTTCCAGCAGGAAGAGCACCGGGAGGTCCTCGCGGTGCGCCAGCGTTTCGCCCGCGTCCGGCCCGACAACGAACAATGCGGTGGCGAGGGCGCTGGAGTCGGCGCAGGTCCGCGCGACTACGCTCGCCGAGAGGTGCGGACCTGAAACGGGTCGGCCGGTGCGCGGGTCGATGACGTGGCCTACGCGCTGTCCGGCGATGGTGCGGACGTTGCGGTGGTTGCCGGACGTCGAGAGTGCGCCGTTGCGGAGCAGCAAGAGCCGGCCAAGGGCGGGCCAGGTGGATAGCGGATCCTCGATCGCGACCGGCCAACCGTCGCCTCGTGGTCCGGGGCCGGCGGCGCGCAGATCGCCGCCGATCGCGACGAGATGATTGCCGCAGCCGAGGCGGGCGAGCCGCTCGCTGAGCGCGTCGACGGCGAGGCCCTTGGCGACAGATGAAAAATCCGCGGCGACGTCAGGACGGGTTTTGCGCAGCGACGGTGGGCTGGAGCGCGCTTCCAAGCGGCGCCAATCGACGCGGGAACGCAGGGCGGTTAATTCGGCATCGTCGGGTGCACGGGCCGGTACCGGATGAGGTCCGAAGCCCCAACGCTGGAGCAGAGGCTCGATGGTCACGTCGAAGGCGCCGTCCGTAAGAGCGCTGATGCCCCGGGCGCGTTCTGCCGCCTCCGCAAGTTCGGCCGATACCGGGATCCAATCGGTCGAGGTGATCCGGTTGAAACGGGAGACCTCCGACTCGGGCCGGTAGGTTGAGAAGAAGCCTTCGAGCCGCTCGAGGAGTTCCGCCAGCTCCCGTTGGATGGCGGCGGGATCGCGCGTCGCCGTTTGCGGAATCCATTTTACCGACCACGTCGTCCCCATCGCACGGCCGAAGACCGTGGTCGGCTCGGCGGCTTGGGTGAGGGATGAGACGGCGAGCGAGAAGCTGATAAGGCGGAGTAGCGCGGTCACGGTTTGACGAAAACCGGATCGGACCGAGCCAAGCTGGGGACACGGAGAACGCGGAGTATCGATCCGAGGGCACAGAGGCGTGGAGGGGCTGTCGCGGTCAACCCGGCGACTCCGCACCCGCGGGCGTTTACCCGCCGCAATCCGATCGAAGGAGGGTTCCCGCAGAACCCGGCGAAGGAATGGAGGCGGCACCCGATGAGGCTCCAACCGCGAAACTCCCGGGTTCAGACCAACCATCACGGCAGCCCCTTCATCCAAACGAGCACCGGCACGTACTGCCAGTTGAGCACGGCTGCGGTCACCACGAGGCCGAGCGCGGCGGTGTCGCGGGGGGAAAACCGGTCCGTGGGGCCGCGGGCGCGGACGAAGTTGAGCAGGGCGCCAGTTGGGCAGCCGAAACGGCAATAAGCCTGCGGCACGAAGGCGGACGCCACGAGACCTGTGGCCGCGACGACCAGTGTGGCGATGCCTGCGGTGCGGAAAAGGTAGGCGTCGAACGGCTCGATGCCGGCGAGGTCCAGCGGAAGCGCGAGCATCGCCGTGACGAGCGTCAGCAGCAGGAGCGCCCCTGGCAGGAGTCCGAGCGCGCGGGCGACGTCGGGACGGAGGGTCACGGCGAGACGGCGCGGCCGGAAGCGGCCGATCAATTCCTGCGCCGCGCCGTGCGGGCAGAGGTGATGGCAGTAGAACGGCCGGCGGGTCGCCCACGGCACGAGCAGCGCCGCGCCGAGCAGGAGGACGAGGCCCGAGGCCGTTTGCCACGGGATGCCGGCGCGGGCCCAACCGGCGATGAGCGACTGGGCCAGCAGATCGCCGCTCACGAGCCCGACGTAGCCGATGAGGAAAACCTGGTACGGGAGCTTTCCGCGGTGTCTCCACGTGGCCGGTCCGAACGCCACCACGGCGGCGAGCGCGACCGTCGCGAGCATGCCCCAGTCACGCCAGCCGGGCGCAAAGGGAGGCCGCGTGGCGATCTCATCGCGACTCGCCTTCAGGCGCGCCTTCACGCTGTGGGCGATCGCCATGCTGGTCATGGTGGCGCCCGAAACCCCTTCAATGCCCGCTTTCCGGAAGTCGAGGTCGGCTGCCTGGTCCCAGGTGAGCCCGTTCCACTTCTTCAGAAAACGCCGGTCGGTCACCACGTCGCGCACATGGTCCTTGGTGTCATCGGATGAGCGCACGCGCAGGCCGAGGATGCGCCAGTCGGGTCCTAACGCCACGAGCGTGTCGGTCACGCCGCAGTACCCGATGATGTCGTGGCAACGCGGCTGGGTGCGGACCACGTAACCCAGTTCCCGACCTTCGCGGTCGAGGACGAAGAGCCCGTCGCGCTCGGAGTCGTCGGGCCGCAGGCTGGCCGCGGCGGGATAGAAGCCACGCACCTCCTCGACGACCACCGGGGCGTCGCCGTGCGACCGCTGCTTCACCGCGACGTCTCGCACGAGCCACGCGATGGCGGCCACGACGCCCAGACGGTAGAGTTGGAGTAGGGCCGATCTCACTTTACCGCTGCGCCACCGAGGCGGATTCCGCCCCGCGCCTCAAGGCGCGGGCAGGATCTGCACGGCGTCGATGTGGGCGTTGCCGTCGGCGTTGGCGGCATCGACGACCACCGCGTAGGTCTGGCCGGCGTTGAACGTGTAGGTCCCGAGGGCGACCCAGCGGTTCTCGATCTTGGGATTCACGCGCTGGTTGACGCTGACCGCGGCATTGCCGCCGGCGTGGCGCACGGTGACGGCGGTGTTGCTGGCGCGGTTTTCGTGGGCGGCGCTGGCGAAGCGGACCTCGTAGGAACCGGAGGCGGGCACGGTGAACTCGAAGGTGGCGGTGTTGCCGGGGCCGCGGGCGTAGGCGTAGTCGTTGCCCACGTAGGGGAGGTTGGATCCCGGGGTCCATTTGCCGGTGAGCCTCGCCTTGGCGTTGTCGATCACGACGCCCTTGAGCGAGGTCAGCGCGATGCCGCGGCCGCCAGCATCGTCCACGGGCGCGGGTGCGGGACCGGAGATGTCGAAGGTGTTGTCGGGCATGCGGCGCGCCCGGCCGGGGAGCTTCAGCAGCTGGTCCATCTCGGACCAGTAGAGGGTGTAGACCTCGCGCGGGGTGCAGTCGCGGCGGATGGCGATGGACGCGGCCTTGCCGACGACCTCGCCCATCATGCCGATGGTCTTCATGACGCGCACGGTACCAAGCGCGACGTCGGTCACGCTGATGTTGCGGCCGGCCATGAAGAGGTTGTTCACGTTCACCGAGTAGAGGCAGCGGTAGGGGATGGGGTAGCCGTACTGACGGTCCACGCGGCGGTCGTGGTCGGCGTAGGAGATGAACGGATTCTCGGGGAATTTCTTCGCGTACTCCTGCTTCGCGAAATGCAGGT
>JAURJO010000390.1 GCA_030832235.1 Verrucomicrobiota bacterium | reverse complement strand
TCGATGAACTGATGGCCGCCTGCCGCACGTACAGCGAGTCCACCGGCCGCCGCATCTTCTACGAGTGGACCTTGATCGCGGGTCGCAACGACTCACCCGAGGAGGCCCGAGAGCTGGGGCGGCTGCTCCGCGGGCTGCCCGCCCAGGTGAATCTGATTCCGTTGAATCCGACGGGAGGATACGAAGGGGAGCCGAGCCGCGCGGAGCCCGTGCGCCGCTTCCAAAGTGTCCTGCGGGAGGAATTCGGTCTACCTTGCACCGTGCGGCAGCGCCGGGGAATCGACATTGCCGCGGGCTGCGGCCAGCTGGCCGTGAACGCCGCCTAGGCAGGCAGACTCAACCCAGCGCGCGCCGCGCCTCCTGCACAAGCGGCGAACGCGCCAGCGGTACCTCCGAAGGCTCCAGGATTCCGAGCTTTGCGGCGCGGGCCTGCAAGGTGAGGAATGCCAATGACGTGGCCTCACTCTGCGGCGCTCGCGCAGCGGCCGCGGCCAGATCCTCGGCCACGGGTCGTAGGCACGAAGGCGGCAGGATGTTCTTTTCCGCGAGAAAAAGTCCGGCGGAAGCACCGATCGTCTCGAGCCACGCCCGCGGCTGCGCGGGAACCACGTACGCGAACGCCGCGCTGGAGGGCGACCACTCCATGTAGGCGCGCACCTCGCCGTGGAGACGCGACAGCGCCGTATCGGCTGTTCCGGGGGTCCATCGCGCCGTGAAGGCTTTCCGCTCACGAAACGAGGAAACCTCCCAGACTCGCAGCACCAACTCGTAGTCGCCCGCGGTGGCCCGCAGCGCGCCGGTCACGATGTAATCGAAACCCTCGCCGGCCGTTTCCACGAGTTGCCGCAGATTGCCGATGCTCCACTCGGCGTTGAAGACCGCGGGGTGATTATCCGCCGGTCCACTCTGGCCCGATCGGTAGCCGATCGCCGCCGCCGGCGCGTAGGCCGCGGAAAAATAAAACGTTTCGGCCAACCAGAGCGGGATCGCGCGCGACAATCGGCCGAGCTCGTCCTCAGGCGCCCGCATCGCTTTCTCATCCATGGGCGCTCCGATCTGCGCGAGCTGGGCGAACGCGATGCGGCGCAAGCGGCCTTCCTTCGGCGGCAGCAGGCGTTCCGCGCACGCCTCCAGTCCGTAGAACCAAACCGGCTTGCTGATCGTCACCAGCCCAATGCGCGCGGGTTCCCCGGCTCCGCTGCCGGCAGCGGACGCGCCCGCGAACTCTCCATCGGCGGCCAGGATCTCGGCGATCACGTTCGAAAAACCGTGCAGGCGGTCCTCGAGCTCGGGCCGGTTCAGGGCGAACAGGATGTCGAGCACATGCTGGGCGGCGTCCGAGTTCCGTACCGCGAGATAGGCCTGCAATAGATTGAGCCCGGTCGCCGGGCCGTGGCGGTCGGCGACATAACGCGGGGCGACGAGCTCGATGATCTGCTCCACATGCCCGTGGGTCCCGAGGTCGCCGGAGATCGCCACCAGCACGTCGGCGCGATCCCCGGCGCCCGCCAGCACTTCCTCGTACACCGCCATCGCACCCGGCAAGTCCTTCGCCTCGAGTTTCTCGCGCGCCGCAAGCAACCTTGCTTTCACTCCAGTCACGACGGGAACACCGGCGGTGGTTTCAGAGGGCGATGTCGGCCGTACGGGTGAAGGCTCGTCTTTCCGCGTGCTGAATCGGTCGAAAAATCCCATGCCGCGAGCAAATGTCGGCGCACCCGGCTGGCGAACACAAACCCGGCCGTCGCGGGGCTTCAGCGCGGCGGCGGGATCCGGTCGAGCGTGACCCCGGCGCGGGTGGCGATGAGCGCGCAGACTTTCGGAACGTACATGCGCGTCTCCGCCGGCAGGAAGTCGGCGATGGCGGTGAAGGTGTCCGCCCGCCGGTCCTGTAGCGTTCGTCCGACTCGCCCCTCTCCGGCGTTATACGCCGCGAGGACCAGCGCCCAGTTGCGGAACCTCCCGTGCAATGTGCGCAGGTAACTCGCCGCCGCCCGCGCGGAGCGTTCAGGATCCGTGCGCTGATCAGGGAGAAACGTGCTCAGCCCGAGCGAGCGCGCCGTGGCGGGCATGAGTTGGAAGAGGCCGCGAGCCCCGACCGGACTGCGCGCCGACGGATTGAAGGAGCTTTCGGCCTCCGCGATCCACGCCAGCTCCGCCGGGATTCCTTCAGCGCGGAAAACCGCCTGCAACCGCGGCATCAGCTGCGAGGCCCGCTCGGGAAGCGGACGCCCGCGGACTCGTCCAAGCCAGAGATTATAATGCGGCACCGGTTGGACGGCGGGGGCTCGCGGTCCTTTCGGCGTGAGCGATTTCGGCGGCGTCACCGCCTGCGCGGCTGCCTCCATCGCGTCGACGCGCTGCTCCAACCAGTCCGCGACTTCATCCGCGCCGGGAACCAATCGCAGGGTTGCAAGCGCTGGTCGCGCTTCGGTCGCCAGGGCCGCGAGCTCCGGCAATGATCCACCCGTCAAAGCGCGCTCCAGCCGACTAACATGGAAATCCCACTCGTCGCGGGCGGGAAATTGATAAAGCAGCCGGACTTCCGGTGGTGCTGCCTGCTCGAAGAGGTCGCGGGCGAACCGATAGAACTCATCGCGCTCGGGGTTGGTCGCCGGAGCTTGGGACAGAGCGCGGGTCGCCAGCACTAGCGCGAAAACTGTGACGTATAATGACCTCATTTCTCCTTCGTCCTCAAGGCGGCCAACGCGGCTGCTTTCAACTTCACCGACGGATGCTGGGACAAAGGTGGAGGGTTCTCCCCGAGATAAGCCGCCGCGTTGCGGGCGACCCAGTCCGTCGTGACGAACCGGTAGCGGACTTGATCTTCGATGACCGCAGGAGCAACGGTGACCAGATTCTCCCCCGATCGTTTTTCCCAAGGCGTGTCCGGACCCTGGTTGGAACGCGCGACCAGACGCCTCAACCAAGCTCCGTCGACCTCCGCGGTAAAGAGGGGTCCATCGAATCGCACGCAGGCGTCGAAGGCAAAACGCGTGACCGGGCCGGCTGGCAAACCGGCGCCAAACGTCGTCGCTCCCACCATCGCGGCGTCGGCTTGCGTCGCCGCGCGCGCCGCTTCCACGAAAAATCGCGGCGCATCACCGGGCCCGAGATCTCGGGAGGATTGTCCCACAATTTCCCTTTCTTCGAACGTCAGATGTCGGGCGAGAGTTTCTCCTACGAGTCCGGCAATTTCCGGGTCCGCCGGAGTATCACCGAGCGCCTCGTGCGTGACCTTCCATACGAGGCCGTCCGCCGTTTTTTCCAAACGCGCGACGGACATGAACTCCATCCAGCTGCCGGAGTGGAAATAGACGGTGGACCCCTCCTGCTGCACGAAACGCAGGTGGTCGTGGGCGCCGGCGAACAGCGTGCCGGCGGGCACCAGAGAAAGCATCGCACGGTCGGCCTTCAGTCCGCAGTGGCTGAGCACAACGGGTGTAGTGCCATCTTCTCGCAGGATCTTGGGGAAGTTACCGCGCGCCCAGACGACGGGGTCGGCGAGATCCAGCTGCGGACGGATGGCGACGCGGTAGGTTGACAGACGGTCCGTGGTAACTCCCACCACGGTCAGTTCACGGCCGCCGAGCCGAAGCCGCACCGACGCGTCGGCGTACGGTTTGCCATCGGCGGGATTCCGGAGGTTGCCGCTGATCACCTGAAGGCCGGCGGCGCGAAGGCGCCGCACCGTCTCGGGGACGTCGAAGAATTCCGGCTCATGGTTGCCGAGATTGATGACGACGGGGACACGGCGGGCGAGCGCCGCGAAGACGGCGAAATCCACCGCGCCGGAGGTTCGGCGGGCGACGGCGTTACCGTATTCGAGCGAGTCGCCGTTGATCAGCACGGCCAGAGGCACGCCCGGATGGGCGGCGCGCAATGCGTCGACGCGGGCGACGAACTGGGCGGAACGCTCGTAGGCGGAGTGTTGATCGGCCACGACCACGAGGATGGCCTCCGGCATCGCCGCGGCGGCGACGGCGGCGGTGAACAGCGCAAACAAGAGCGCGAAACGCGACATGGCGGACGTGGTATGCCGCCTGCCGCCGGCTTCCGAGCCGAAAGCCGGCGGCAGGAGGTTTACCGCGTTGACCCCTCCCCCGTCCCGTCTAGCTAAACCCCTCCGTCGCCGGTGAACCGCGTCCACATCAAGACTTACGGCTGCCAGATGAACGAGCGCGACAGCGAGGCTGTCGCGGCGATGCTGCGTGCCCGCGGTTACCGCATCGTGGCCGACGAGAACGATTGCGACATCCTGCTGCTGAACACCTGCAGCGTGCGCGACGCGGCGGAGCAGAAGGCGATCGGCAAGGCCGGGTACCTGCAGCAGCGGAAGAAACGTCAACCGGACTTCGTGCTCGGGATCCTCGGCTGCATGGCGCAGAACCGCGGGGCGGCGCTGTTGGAGCAATTGCCGGATCTCGATCTGATCATCGGCACCCAGAAGTTCCACCAGGTGCCGGGCCATCTCGACAACCTCCGCGCGGCGCGAGAGGCGGGCGTGCCGGTCGGCGAGACGATAGTCGACATCGCGGAGGAGTCAGGGTCGCAGAACACGATCCGCGACCACGCGGAGGCAGGCGACGGCGAGGAGCGCAAGGTGACGGCCTTCGTCTCGATCCAGCAGGGCTGCGACATGGATTGCTCGTTCTGCATCGTGCCGAAGACGCGGGGTGACGAGCGCTCGCGGCCGATGGACGATATCGTGGCGGAGTGCCGCGGGCTGGCGGAACGCGGCGTGCGCGAGATCACGCTGCTCGGCCAGATCGTCACCAGCTACGGCCGGCGCGATGTTCCAAGGCCGGGAGGCATGAGTCCCTTCGTGCAGCTCCTCGAGCGGGTGCACGAGATCGAAGGCATCGCGCGCATCCGGTTCACCTCGCCCCATCCGCGCGGTTTCAAGCCGGACCTCGTGGCGGCGTACGGGCGGCTGCCGAAACTCTGCCCCTACGTGCATCTCCCGATGCAGAGCGGCAGCGACCGCATCCTGCGGGCGATGAACCGGCCGTACACGCGCGACCGTTACCGCGCGATCGTTGAATCGCTGCGCGCGGTGAATCCCGCGATGCACTTCTCCACCGACGTTATCGTGGGTTTTCCCGGCGAGACCCAGGAGGATTTCGCACAGACGAGGGATCTGTTCTCGGTATGCGATTTCGACATGGCCTACATCTTCAAGTACAGCATCCGCACCGGCACACCGGCGGCGACGATCGGAGACCAGGTACCGGAGGAAGTGAAGGAGACCAGGAACCAGGAGCTGCTCGCTATCCTTGAAGCCAACTCGCTGCGTCGCACCGCGACCCTGATCGGCACCGAGGAGGAGGTCCTCGTGGAAGGCCGTGATCGCGGCGGGAGCCGCTTCACCGGCCGGACCCGCGGCAACCGCGTCTGCGTCTTCGACGCCGACCCGCGACTGGTGGGGGAATTGGTTCCGCTCCACATTGAGCGCGCCTCGGTGAGCACACTCTACGGACGGTTGGTGCTCGCCGGCGTCGAGGCCTGATGCCGACGTCTCTGATCGCGGAAAAAACCATTTTTATGAGCCTCACCGCCGCCAACCTTGTCACCGGACTCCTGCTCGTCGCGCTGGGCGCACCACTGTCGCTGAATCGCGGAGGCTGCGCCGCGGTCTTCCAAAGCTTCCCGCGTTCCAAGGCGGCCGCCTACGTCGTGTTTCCCGCCGGCGCCGCGTGGTTCCTCTACGAGATCTGGCATCTTTCCCCGGCGGATTTCGGCGAGTACCGCGTATACCTCTTCTTCGGTTTTCTCGCGGTCGCGCTGCTGTCGTTCAAGTGCGTGCCTGATTTCCTCGCCGTGCGCGGACTCGCCACGGTGGTGCTCATGGGGGCGATGCCACTGCTAGACGCGGGCTTCATGAACTTCGAGCACACCCGGACGCTGCTGTACAAATTCGCGGTCTACCTTGCGATCACCGCCGCCGTGTGGCTCGGGGCGCAACCCTGGCGCCTGCGTGATTTCTTGACGTGGCTTTTTGCTCAACCCGTGCGACCGCGCGTGATCGGCGGGGTGATTTCCGCCTACGGGCTCACGCTCGCGGCGGTGGCGTTCTCATACTGAAACCTCGCGCGTTATGGCCGCGTCGTCCGCGCCTCTCCTGCTCGTGATCGCCGGCCCGGCCGGATCCGGGAAGAGTACGCTTTGTGACCGGTTGCTGAAGGAAGAACGTGGCTTCTCGCGGGTGGTGACCACCACGACCCGTCCCCCGCGCACAGGGGAGATCAACGGCGTCCATTATCACTTTTTTTCCGCCGATGAATTCCGCCGTCGGCTCGCGGCCGGTGAGTTTCTCGAGTGGGCCCGGGTGCATGGCGATCACGAGGACCGGCTCTACGGCACGCTGCGTTCAAGTGTGATCAATCCCCTGGAGGCTGGTCGAAACCTTGTCCTGAACATCGACGTGCAGGGGGTGGAGAACTTCCGACGCATCGCGCGGGAGAACGCCACCCTGCGGGCGGCGCTCACGACGGTCTTCATCGTGGTGGATCCGGCGCGTGTAGCAGACCGCATGCGGCGGCGCGGACAGGATGGGGAACCGGAGATCGCCCGGCGGCTGCAGACCGCCGAAGTGGAGCTACGGGAGGCGCCGAAGTTCGATTTCCGCATCGAGAGCCGTTCACGCGATGAGGATTTCGCGGCCCTGCTGGCGATCATCGGGCAAGTGCGTCCGGGGCGGACTTCCGCGGATTGAGCAGTTGGTTGCAGCAGGACGGAAATTGCGTTGCCGCACCCTGCTCGGTGGACCAAAACCATCCCTTATGACCGCCCGCGCGCTCCTTTGCGCCGCTTCCAATCCGGTTGCTCCGCTCGCCAGAACGGCGTGAAGGGACCGACGGTTTTTTCCGGATGCAGCAAGTTACTTTCTCCGATCAGGCGATGCACGAGCTGAACAAGCTCGACCTGTACGCCCAGTTGCAGGCGATTCATCCGATCAGCAGTCTGAAAGCTTCGGAGCTCGCTCATCCTCGGGAACCCCTGGGTCACTTTCGTCGCGGAGCCCGGACGCTTTACCGCCTTCGCGCGGGTGAATTCCGGTTCTACTTCGAAATGCGGGGCGATAATCTGCATGTGGATTATATCCTTCATCAGAACTCGTTGGAGGACTTTCTCTTGCGTAATAAGCTGCCGGTTTCCGAGCAGCAGTTGGTCGAGCAGCACTCAAAGTTTTGGAAGTACCTGGAGGGCCTGACGCGATGAGCAGAGGCGGACACCATTCTTCGCCGGATCCTGAGGATCCCTACGCGGTGACACAGGCGAGCCGGATCTACTTCCTTCCTAACCTCATGACCGCAGGCAACTTATTCTGCGGATTCATGGCGATTCTCCAATGTGTCCAAGCTCGTCTGGCAGAATCCTCCGCTACCGGAGAGTATGCTGGAGCGACCAACGCGGATCATTACCGATATGCGGTTTGGTTCATTTTTTCCGCAGCCGCGTTCGACGCTTTGGATGGACGTTTGGCTCGAATGGGAGGTCGGGAGTCCCTGTTTGGTGCAGAGTTTGATTCGCTGGCAGACGTAGTTTCGTTCGGGATGGCCCCTGCGCTACTTATGATTTACCTCATTATTTCCCCAACTCAAGCATCGGAATATCAATGGTTTAGAAATATTGGTTGGTTTATCGCATTCGTGTACCTGCTCTGTGCCGCGATGCGTTTGGCAAGGTTTAACGTGATTACTAATCCCTACATCCACCCGGGATCTAAGGAATCGAGTAAGGATTTCGTAGGACTGCCTGTTCCGGCAGCTGCCTCCACGGTCGCCGCCACTGTACTCTTTATCCTGAAACTTGGTGAGATGGACCGTGGCTTGAAGTCCTGGGCGCTCGCATTGCCGCCTCTCATGTTGCTGGTCGCGATCCTGATGATGAGCCGGGTTCGATACCCGAGCGGCAAGAACGTGAACATGCAGACTCAGACGAAACTGCGGCCCTTCGTTCTGTTCCTGGTCGTGGGAGGGCTTGTTGTCTTCTACAAGGAATTCGCTGCGCTCGGGATTTGCCTCGGATACATTTTCTTCGGGCTCATCCGATACGTGCGCCGCCCCGCCGGCGGGAAATCAGCGTGAGGAAGCGGCCAGCTTCTTCCGAATAACCCCGGGACTGTGAATAACCGCGGGGTTCCTCGCACGTTGATCTCGGTTTTTCACCGATCCCGGCAAGGGTTTCCCCGAGGAGGACGTCGGCTTATTGGAGTTCTTCGCACCGCATAGGAATACGGATAGAATTCCTTATTGAACCCTCCTTCTTTTAGCCTTTGTTGAAAACTTCAGTTCTCTTCCGCCGACGCCGATGAAATTCAAAATCAACCGCGACCATTTCGCCAACGGCCTCGCCCAAGTCCTCAACGTCGTCGGTTCCAAAGCCACGATGCCGATCCTCAGCAACGTGCTGATCGAGGCCGAGAAGGATCAGATCTCGCTTTCCACCACCAACCTCGATCTGGGCATTCGTTGCAAAATAAAGGCCGAGGTTAAGGAGACGGGTGCCGTGACCCTGCCGGTGAAACGATTGGCCGGAATCGTGAGGGAATTGCCCAATCTCGACGTGGTTTTCGACGGTTCGGCTAACCATCAGGTCAAGTTGGCGTCGGGAGGTTCCACTTTCCGCATCATGGGCATCGGGAAGGAGGAGTTCCCTCCCCTGCCCGAGTTCGGCGAGGATCACGTCTACAGTCTCGATCAGGCCGACCTCGCGATGATGCTTAAAAGCGTCGCGTACGCGCAGTCGACCGACGAGAGCCGTTACATCCTTAACGGCGTCTATTTCAATTTCAGGGACGGCAAGCTTTCGCTGGTCGCGACCGATGGGCGCCGGTTGGCACTTTTGTCCAAGGAAATCCCGACGCCGGAATCAGGCGGTGGCGCCATCATTCTTCCAGCCAAGACGGTTTCGGAACTGACGCGACTCCTGGACAAGGGCGCACAGGTGAAAATCAATTTCAATGACCGTCGCGCGGCGTTCCAGATCGCCACCGACAAGGACACCAGCGGCCTGATCGACCACATCTACCTCTATTCCAAGGTCGTCGAGGGGAACTACCCCAATTACCAGCAGGTCATCCCGAAGGAGACGCACCAGCGCATCAAACTGGAGCGCGAACTGCTTCTGCAATGCGTTCACCGCGCGGCGCTCGTCTGCTCGGAGAAGGCCAACTCGATCAAGATGAAGCTTTCCAGCAATCTGCTGGAACTCACCGCGCAAAGCCCCGACTTCGGCGAGGCGCACGAGTCGATGGCGATCAGCTACAGCGGTCCGGAACTGCAGGTGGCGTTCAATCCGGCCTTCCTGATCGATCCGCTGCGCGCCCTCACGAAGGACGAGGTCTTCTTCGAGGTTAAAGACGAGGTCAGCCCGGGAGTCTTCAAGACGCTCGAGAATTTCGTCTGCGTCATCATGCCGGTGCGGCTGAGCTGAGCGCGCGTTTCCGCGCCGGTTTCCGAACTCAGGCGGGTGACTCCCCCGGGTACTGTCCACGTGCTGATCCCCACGGTCACCCTTGCGGTGCTCCTCGCGGCTATGACCGCGTCGATCATCCTGATGCGTCTGAACCAAAGCGCGGCGTCGCCCCCGCTGCTCATCGCCGACCGCTGGCTGCGTTGGATCATCTTCGCGATCGGCGGCGCGTATCTGGCTTCCGAATACCAATTGATCGAGCGGCCGTTCTGGACGCTGGCCGGGGCGTTTTTCCTGGTCTGGTTCCTGGTGGTCACGCTTTACGACTGGCTCGCCATCTCCGCGCACAGCCTGAGTCCCCTGCCCCTCTTCCCCTCCTACTCGGTGAACTCGTCGGGCGACGAATGGCCGGTGCGGCCGCGGCTCCTGAAAACGCGCGAGTGGCTGCGCGCGCAGGGATTCCGCCCGGTCCAGGCCCTCAAGGCGGAGATCGGCGGGGGCATCTACCTGCGGACCTCGATCTACCAGGATGCGCCGGCCACGATGCGCGTGCAGGTGAGCTTCATCCCGCACAGCTCCGGTTCGGTCGCCGTCTGTTTCGCGGTGTCCTCCGTCACAACCGACGGGACCCGCTTTCTCACGGACAACCTCTTCATTCCCTTCGCGGGATTCTATCCCGAGAACTGGTTCGTCGAGCGCTCCCCGTGGCGGCGGTCGCTCGAGGGGCTGATGCGGCGTCATCGCCGGCGCCTCGAGACGGCGGGCGTCGCGGCCAACCTCGCGCCCTTCACTGATGAACCGTTGGATGACCTGAACTCCGTCCAGCGGGAGCTGGACCGCCTCAACACCGAGCTGGGATTCCTACATCCGTATCCAAAGCGCGACGACCTCGGGAAGTTCACCTCGGAGGGCCGCTACCGCGTCTGGAAGGAGATCTGGACGCTCAACTACCTCGGCCGCGCGGCGCGGTACGAGTGACGCCGCGGCGGCGTCACCCGCCGATGTAGCTCATCTCGACCTTGGGACGGGTTTCCCCGGAGGCGATGACCTCCGCGCGCTCGTCGCTGTAACGGTCCATGCGTCCGCGCCAGATCCGCCGGAGGAAATCCTCGAGGGTGGCGTCGGTCATCCGCGGGGAACGCACCGCCCCCAACACATCCCAGCCGAGCGACGTGAAGAGGCAGGTGTAAAGGCGGCCGTCGGCCGAGAGCCGCGCCCGGTGGCAGTCCCGGCAGAAGGGTTCAGTCACCGAACTTATGATACCAATTTCCCCCCGGCCGTCGCGATAGCGGTAGCGGGAGGCGACCTCGCCGCGGTAGGCCGGTCCGGTGGCCTCAAGCGGCCAGTGCCGGTCGACCAGCTCGACGATCCGCCGCGCCGGGACGACGCGGTCGCCGGACCAGTGGTTCGTGTTGCCCACGTCCATGAACTCGATGAAGCGCAGCGGGTGGCCCCGTTCGCGGAAATAGGCGCAAAGCTCCGGGATCTCGCGGTCGTTCACGCCGCGTTGCACGACGCAGTTGATTTTCACCGGGATTCCCGCCGCCGCGGCGGCGTCGATTCCGCGCAGGACGCGGCCGACCTTGAAGCCCCTCCCGTTCATTTTTCCGGCGGTGGTGTCGTCGAGGGAATCGACGGAGACATTGACGCGGCTGAGGCCGGCCGCGCGGAGGGCGGGTGTCAGCTTCTCCAGCAGCCAACCGTTCGTGGTGAGGGCGATATCGGGGATCCCGACTTCCTCCCGCAGGACGCGGATGAGTTCCGGCACATCAGGCCGCAGCAGTGGCTCGCCGCCCGTGAGACGCACCTTACGCACCCCGAGAGCTTGGAAGGCGCGGACGATGCGTTTGATCTCAGGCAACGTCATCAATTGCGGGTCCCGGAGAAAGGCGTGGCCTGGTCCGAAGACCTCCGCGGGCATGCAATACGGACAGCGGAAGCTGCAACGGTCGGTGACCGAGATCCGCAGATCATGTAGCGGCCGTTGGAATGCGTCGGTGGGTGGCCCCATGGAGAAGCGGCCTTGCGCCGCGGCGGGGTCAGATGAAGCTGGTTTTACCGCGGCGTAAAGCCGCGGCCTTCGTTTCCCATGCTCACTCCCGCGGAAGCCGATCTCCTCATCGCGCGCCACATGCGGCCTTTCCATCGCGAGCATTGCCCGCTCGCGTCGGCGCACGGTCGTGTGCTGCTCGAGGGAATCCGGGCGGATCGCGACCTGCCGCCGTTTGATCGGGTGACAATGGACGGCTACGCGCTGCGGTCCGCCGCTTGGGCGGGCGGACTACGTTCGTTTCGGGTGGAGCGGATGCAGGCGGCGGGCATGCGGGCGTTCAAGCTCGGGGAACAGGCCGATGCCTGCATCGAGGTGATGACCGGGGCGGTTTTGCCCACCGGGGCGGATTGCGTCGTCCCCTACGAGGAGACGGAGCGCGACGGGTCGCGGATGACGATCCACGAGGGGGCGGCGGGTTTCGTACCCGGTTTTTCCATTCACCGGCGCGGGAGTGATCATCGCGCCGGCGAGGAGATCGTCACCGCGGGCTCGCGCCTCGGCGGACGGGAGATCGCGGTCGCCGCGGCTTGCGGGCGGAGCAGTCTGAGTGTGAGCCAGATTCCGCGTATCGCCGTGGTGGCTACAGGTGACGAGCTCGTCGAGGTGGAGAGTCCGGTGGCGGCGCACCAGATCCGGCGAAGCAACGACCACGCGATCCGTGCGGCGTTGGCGCTGGCCGGTTATCCTAACGCCGAGCGTTTCCATCTGCGTGATCTTCCCCAGGAGATTGAGCACCGGTTGTGGCACATCCTGGCGGAGTACGAGGTGGTGATCCTCACCGGAGGAGTCTCCAAAGGACGCTTCGATCTGCTGCCGGCGGAGCTGGAGCGGCAGGGTGTACGGAAAATTCTGCAGGGAGTCGCGCAGCGTCCCGGAAAACCGCTTTGGGTCGGTGTTTCCGATCGAGGCGTCCTCGTGTTCGCGTTGCCGGGCAACCCGGTCTCGGCCTACACGTGCCTGCATCGTTACGTGATCCCGGCGCTCGAGCTTTCCAGCGGAATTAAGCCCGTTGAACCGCGGTTGGTGCCGCTGGCGTCGGCCTACGTCTTTCGTCCGAAGCTCGCCTGCCTGCTGCCGGTGAAGCTGGTGAACGGGCCGGACGGCGTGACCCGCGCCGTGCCCATGCCCGGCAACACCTCGGGCGATCTCTCCGGTTTGGTCGGCACCGATGGTTTTGTGGAGTTGCCGGCGGATGCAGTGGAATTCCCCGCCGGAACTTTGACTCCGTTCCGGGCCTGGTAGATTGACACGCATGTTTTCCCACCTCGACGCGAAGAATCAGCCGGCGATGGTCGATGTTGGTGACAAGGCGGTGACACGCCGGACCGCGCACGCAGTGGCGAGGGTGACGCTGCCGGGCGAGCTGGCGGCGCTTTTGCGCGACGGGGAGATCGCGACGAAGAAAGGTCCGCTCTTCCAAACCGCGATCCTCGCCGGTGTGATGGGGGCGAAACGAACCAGCGAACTTATCCCACTGTGTCATCCGCTGCCCCTGCACGACTGCCGCATCGAGATCTTTCCCGACGCGTCCCGCGGCGAGGTCACGGTGCATTGCCGCGTGAAAACCGAGGCGCGGACCGGCGTCGAGATGGAGGCGCTCACGGGCGCGAGTGTGGCGGCTTTGACGCTTTACGACATGGCCAAGGCAGTGAGCCACGGAATCGTGATCCGTGAAATCCGCCTGCTGGAGAAGACCGGGGGCAAGCGCGACTATCGCGCGGAGGAAAAATGACGCGGGTGAACGTGCAGTACTTCGCGATCCTGCGGGAGCAGCGCGGCCTCACGTCGGAAACGTTGGAGACCAACGCTCCGACGGTGTCCGGGCTTTATGAGGAGCTACGGGCGCGGCACGGGTTCACGCTGCCGGGCAATCGCGTGCGTGCGGCGGTCAACGACGCGTTTGTGCCGCAGTCGCACGTCTTGCGCGAAGGGGATCGCGTGGTGTTCATCCCTCCGGTGGCCGGAGGCTGAGAGACGCTTTCGGATTCACCGATGAAATCCTTCGCCATCTCCGTCGAACCCATCGACGTCGCCGCCTGCGCGCGGCGTCTGGCGGATGATCGGGCGGGGGCGTTGGTGACTTTCGAGGGTTGGGTGAGGAACCACAACGACGGGCAGCAGGTCGGGTCGCTCGAGTACGAGGCGTATGCGCCGCTGGCGGAGAGTGAGGGGGAGCGGATACTCGCTGAGGCGCGGGTGCGTTTCGCACTCGGCGGCGCGGTGGCGGTCCATCGCACGGGCCACCTCAAGATCGGCGAACTGGCGGTTTGGGTGGGTGTGACGGCCGAGCACCGCGCGGCGGCCTTCGACGCCTGCCGTTACATCATCGACGAGGCGAAAGCCCGTCTGCCGATCTGGAAAAAGGAGCACTACGCCAGCGGCGCGACGGCCTGGATCAACTGCGCCACGCGCGGAGAGCACGCGGGCGGTTCTGCTACCTGAGGGAGCGGAAGCTCGTCGGTCCTCAGCGCTTGCGGCGCTTGAGCGCGAGTTGCACGCCCGAGTAGCGCACGAGTCCCTGCAGGTGTTCGTACTGCTGCGGGTCGATGTTCTTGGCGGCGGCCAACTCGGCCTCGGCGCGCTTAAGCGCTTCCTCGACCGCCTTCTCGTCGATCTTGTTCTCCGTGATCGCCTGCTCGGCGAGCACGCGTACCACGTCACCGCCGATCTCGGCGAATCCGCCGCTGACGGCGAGAAGCTCGGTGGCGCTTCCCTTGGAGACGCGAAGCTCGCCGTGCTCGATCTGCGTGAGCAGCGGAATGTGGCCGGGCAGAATCCCGACCTCACCCTCGACCGTCGGGATGACGACCGAGTCGATGGTGTCGGAATAAACCCGGGCCTCGGGCGTAACGATCTCCAGGGTCAGCGGCATGGTGGGCTAACTCAGGCCTTCTTTGCGGCGGCGAGCACCTCGTCGATGCCGCCCTTCATGTAGAAGTCACCTTCGGCGACGTCGTCGAGCTTGCCGTCGAGGATCATCTTGAAGCCGCGGACGGTGTCCTTAACCGGCACGTACTTGCCGGGTGAACCGGTGAATACTTCGGCGACCGAGAACGGCTGCGAAAGGAAGCGCTGGATCTTGCGCGCACGGTAG
>JAURJO010000389.1 GCA_030832235.1 Verrucomicrobiota bacterium | reverse complement strand
GTTGGCCTTGCGGATGGCGTCGAGCAGGGAGTTTTTGCCGTGGTCGACGTTACCAAGGATGCACACACCGGGGGGACGCGGAGCCAGATGCTTGGATTCATCCTCCTCAGGCTTCTTGTCCTTCCGTTCCTTGGCGGCGGCCTGCTGGGCGGCGGCATCACCGCGGTGTTTGATCTCCAGCAGGAAGCCGTATTTCTCGGCGACCTTCTGGGCGATGGACTCGTCGATGGTCGAGTTCATCGCCGCGAAGCCCACAAGTTGGTTCAGCTCGGAGATCAGTTTGAACGGCTTGAGTCCGAGAGCGACCGCGAAGTCGCGTACCACGACCGGCGGCTTGAGGTGCAGGATCCGCACATCGCCCTGCATCGTGGTCCGAATGACGGATGAAGCGACCTGCGGCGTGGGCGGCGGAGCACCCGGCAACGGCGGCGGCCGCGGAGCGGCGACCGCCGCAGGGGCGGACACGCGCGGCGGTGCAATCGGGGGAGGTGAGACCGGAGCCTTGGCCGCGGGAACCGGCAAGACCGGCGTGGCAGGAGGCGCAGCGGGAGCGGCAACCACCGGGGCCGGCGCGGACGCGGCGGGGGCAACAGGAGCGGGGACCGGGCGCAGCGGAACTGGAACGACCGGCGGAGCCGACGGTGCGGGCTTGGCCGGAGCCGGCGCGGTGGAAGTCGGACGCGGTGCGGAAGCCGGGGCGCGAACAATCGGGGGCGGCACCGGAGCCGGCCGAGCGGCGGGGGCGGGCGGCGGCAACGGAGCCTTAGGGGCCGGAGGCGGCGGCGCCGCCACGGGCGCGGCAGCGGCGGCGGCGGCCTTCTGCGCCGCGAGCTTGGCCGCGGCGGCGGCTTCCTTCTCCCGCTCGATATCCTGCTTAGATTTTACGAAAACCCCCGTCGGCAGACTGACCTTGGGCTCGGCCGGAGCGGTCGGCGCCGGGGGGGCCGGGGGAACTGCGGCTGCTTTCTTCGCGGCGAACTCCTCGCGCAGCGCGGCGGCGCTGATGTTGTCCACCGTGCTTGAGACTGACTTCACATCCGCGGCGATGACCTTCCGCTCCTTGAGGAGCGCGAGCATCTCCTTGTTGTCCAAGCCGAGTTCCTCGGCGAGTTTGTGGATGCGGATGCTCATGCAGGATTTTCGGCGCGGATACTGGAATCAGCTGGAACGGGAATTGTAGCGCTGGATGACGTGGGCGGCCTCCTCAGGCGAGAAGCCCGAGCCCTCGAGGTCGCCCGCCTCCACGCCGTCGAAGAGCTCGAGCGAGACGAAGCCGGCCTTAACGAGGCGCAGCGCGAGATCCTCGGCGACGCCGAGACCGGCCACCAGCTTGCGCTTGGCGTCGCCCTCCGGGTCCGCCCCGACGGCGCGGAACTCCTCGATGTCGAGACGCCAGCCGATCAGGCGCGAGGTGAGACGCGCGTTCTGGCCCTTGCGGCCGATCGCGACCGCCAGGTCGTCAGTAGCCACCTTGAGGAGGATACGATGATTTTTGTCGTCGAGGACGATCTCGCGCGGCACGGCCGGCTTGAGCGCCTCGATGATCATCTCACGCGGGTCGGCGAAGTACTTGATGATATCGATTTTCTCGCCGCCCAGCTCGCGGACGATCGTCTTCACACGCGCACCGCGGGCCCCGACGCAGGCGCCGACCGGATCCACCTTGGGGTCGGAACTGGTGACAGCGATCTTGGTGCGGTAACCGGGCTCCCGGGCAAAGGCCTCGATCTTCACCGTGCCATCGGCCACCTCGGTGACCTCGAGTTCGAAGAGACGGCGCACGAAGCGCGGGCTGCCGCGGCTGAGGATGATCTCGGGGCCGCGCGGCGTGCTCTGGATTTCCAGCAGCAGGCAGCGGATGCGTTCGCCCGGCTGGTACTCCTCGCCCGGAACTTGCTCGCGACCCGGCATGATGGCCTCGGCCTTGCCAAGGTCGATGTACAGATCGTTGCGCTCACGGCGCCGCACGGTGCCGGTGACGATGTTGCCGACCTGATCCTTGAAGTCGTCGTAGATGCGGTCCTTCTCGAACTGCCGTAGCCGCTGCATCACCGCCTGCCGGGCGGTCTGGGCGGCGATACGTCCCAATGACGAGGGGTCAACTTCTCGCTCCAACATCTCCCCGATCGCGACGCCGGGCTTTAGGGCTTGGGCCTTCTCAACGTGGATCTCCGTCTTCGGATTACTCACCGAATCCACCACCTTCATCAACGCCCAGGCATGCAGTTGACCGTTCTTAGGATTGATGTCTATCCGCAGCTCCTGACCCGAGTTAACCCCCTTGAGGGCCGCGGTTTTGAGGGCGTTCGTGATCGTCGCGATCATGTCAGCGCGCGGAATGCCCTTTTCCTTTTCCATGTACTCGAGAACCGAGAGGATTTCGCTGCTCATAGGAGGTGGGAGGTCGGAAAGTTGGGAAAAAAAAAGCGGGCCGCTGGGCCCACTTTCTTGAAAGTGAGAGTGAGAGAGTCGGAAACCGTATCGAGCGGCCCCAAAAGTTGTCAAGCCCCCCTCCCCCGGGAGCCCGAAATCTACGGGTCTACCGCGCTACCAAAAGCGATGACATCGCACGGGACTCGAGCACCGTGCCGGCTGCGACCGGGAACCCCCGCAGGAAATCCGCGGCCGCGAGCATGCGGCCGCCCGGGCGCTGCATCCTGCGAAGCCCAAGGGCACCTCGTGCAGTCGCCACCCGCAGCGAACCGTCGCCAATGCCGAGCACCGTCCCGGGATTCCGGGCCACGTCGCCTTCGGGCGCGGCGTCGGCCTGGCCGATTTTGATCGGATGGCCCCCGATCTCGACGGAGCAGCACGGCCAAGGAAAAAGGCCGTTGATCCGCGCGGCGAGTTCCGCGGCCGGAGCAGAGAAATCCAGCGCACCGTCCTCCTTGAGGAGTTTGCGGCAATAGGTCGCCGCGGCTTCGTCCTGCTCCCGCACCGGCAGTTCCCCGCGCAGGAGATGGGGAATCGCCCGCGCGATGAGCGGAACACAGGCCGAAGCCAGCCGTGCTTCGACCTCCAGCGCCGTGTCGAGCGAACCCACCGGCACTTTCTCCACGTCCGCCACCGGGCCGGCGTCCAACCGCCGCACGATACGCATCAGGGTGACGCCGGTTTCACGTTCGCCAAGGGCCACCGCGGTTTGGATCGGCGAGGCACCGCGGTATTTCGGAAGCAGTGAGGTGTGGAAATTAAGCGTACCGAGACGCGGAGTGGCGATGAAATCATCGCGGAGGATGTGGCCGTAGGCCATCACCAGCGCGAGGTCGGGTCGTAACGCAGCCAATTGCTGGCGGATCTCCTCCGTCAGTCGCTCGGGCTGGAAAACCGGCAGCCCGCGCCCCAACGCCCATTGTTTGATCGCATTGGCCTGCACCTGCTGCCCCCGACCGGTCGGACGATCCGGCTGGGTGAACACACCGACCAGTTCGACCGTAGGCTCCGCGCCGAGGAAATCCAGCAGCGGTCGCGCGATCGCGTCGGACCCGAGAAAAACGATCCGCAGCGGAATCATCAGGTCACAACGGCGCGCCCGCTGCCGCCTTAAGTTCGCGGAATCGCGCCCGCATTTCGGCCAAAACCGCCGCATGCGCGGGCAAGGCGACCACGTCGTTCTCCTCGCCGGGGTCGACCGCTAGGTGGAACAGCTGCTCCAACCCGTGATCGGGCCAGAACATGTACTTCCAGTCCCGGCGGACGAGAGCCTCGGAGGACGGAATGAAGTCGACGCTGCGGATGACACCGTGCTCGTAGAAGAACTCCTTTCGCCAGTTCGCCGGCGCCCCCGCGGGGTAAACCGCGGCGAGATCGATGCCCTGCATTCCCCGCGGGGCGGCGATGCCGGCGGCGCCGAGGATCGTCGGCGCGAGATCGGCATTCAACGCGAACGCTGCCTCCGTGGCTCCACGACGGACCGCGGGGAGGCGCGGGTCTCTCACGATCAACGGCACGCGGATGCTCTCCTCGTGCGGATACCATTTGTCGGCCAGACCGTGCTCCCCGTGGAAGTAGCCGTTGTCGCCGGTGAAGATGACGAGCGTGCGGTCGAGCACGCCCTGCCGCCGTAGTTCGTCGACCACGCGCCCGCACACGGCGTCCGCCTCGGTCGCGAGCCGGTAATAGTTCTTCATGTACTCCTGGTACTTTTCCGGACTGTCGAAGCGCCACTTCCAGCGGTTGCGTCCCTCGTTGCGATCGTTGGCCAGAAACGGCGGCAACCGACGGAAATGCCCCTCGGTCGCCGTGCGCGGAACCGGCACAGTGACGTCGCGGTACAGCGCCATGCTTTCCGGCTGCGGCAGGTACTGCTTCGGATGCTGGTCCTCCGCGTGGGTCGCGACGAAGGCCACGGTGAGGCAAAACGGACGGTCGGCCGGCCGCTCGCGCAGAAATCGCAGCGCGTCGTTCTCGTTTTTCTTGGTGACGTGGATTTCAGTGCCGTCGGGCTGCTTCAGCCAGTGCCGCATCGGCGTGATCGTGCCGCGGCCGAAGTCAAAATTGTCCGCCGGAAACTGTCCGTTGTGCCACTTGCCGACATGCCCGACCCAGTAGCCTCGCGAGCGCAGTTGCGCCGGATAAGTCTCCGACCACGGGGTGCGAAACATGTCGAAGGCGCGGTTACCGTGCCGCGCCATCCACTGCCCCGTGAGCAGCGTCGCGCGGCTGACGCCACAGATCGACGTCGTCACGAAGCTGTTGGTGAAACGCAGTCCCTCACGCGCGAGCTCGTCCAAGCGGGGCGTGAGCACCACGGGATTGCCCGCGCAGCCCAGCGTGTCGTGCCGCCAGTCGTCCGCGAACAGGATAACGACATTGAGCGGCGTCGCCGGCGCGCTGGCAGCGAAAGAAGCGGAACACATCGCGACGGCGAGCAGCGGTCCGCAGAGAACGAAGCGGCGCACAAACGGAATCAGCGGGTCCATGGCGGGATGGGACGATCGGAGCACGGGAAAACTGCACGCGTGCACCCACGCGGAGGCAACGCCTCGCTTCAGGATTTTAACGACAAAGCGGGGAGGGGCGCGAAGCAGCTTGTTTTCCAAATCTTCCGCGCCACCAGCGCGCCTGTCCCTGAAAATGGTGTTTTTCCGCACATGGCCCCTCGGTCACGCCATCTTCACCTTCAGCTGCGCGATCCTTGAAGTCCCCAGCTTAGGTTCGCCGCCGCCTGAACCGCCTTCCTCCTTCACAGAGCCTATTGAGGACCGGCCGGCCGTCGGGCTCACTTCAAGAGCCGGAGCAGACGGCCTCGGCTACCCCGGCACTCCGTCACCCCTATCCCTCCATGCCCATCCGTGGTTGCCCTCTCGCGCATTTGTCCGGAAGCGAGCCCGAATGGCGCTTCGGATGCGGCGGAGACGCGCCGAGATCGTAACCACCCTCGGCGCGATTTGGAACGTCACAGTCCGAAGCCGACGGCCTAGGCTGAACCACGGCATGGCTCCTCATGTTACCGCGGCTCCAGCGCCGCGGTGCCCGCCTTGATCCCGGCTGGTCAGGGAGTCGCCGCCAGGGCCCGGTGGGCGCGCGCGACCACGATATACTTCTCGGCCCAGCGCGGCAGACCCGCCTGCTCTTCGGGCGTGAGCGGCCGCACCACCCGCGCGGGCGAACCATAGACCATGGAGCCCGGTGGACACGAGAAACGCTGCGGCACGAGGGAGTTGGCGCCGATGATGCTCCTCGCTCCGATCACCGCGCCGTCGAGCACGGTCGCACCCATGCCCACGAGACACTCGTCGCCGATCACGCAAGCATGGACGATCGCGGCGTGACCGATCGTGCACCGCGCGCCGATCACCGCATCGAGATCGTCGGCGAGATGCACCACGGCGTTGTCCTGGATGTTGGAGCCGTCTCCGACAACGATGCGGGCTATATCCCCGCGCAGGACCGCGCCGTAGAACACGCTGGCATCGACGCCGAGCTTCACGTCGCCGACGATCGTGGCGTTTGGCGCGACGAAGGCCGCACGCGCGGTGTCGGGTCGCCGGGAGAGATGACGCGCAAGACGTTCCGCGGGGCTCATGGGAAAATGGTTCTCGCGCGGCGTTCGCGCCGCCGCAAGCTCCCGCCGACCTCCCCACCCGCATGGAAACCCTCGTTCACACCGGCCGCGGCTTCCTCGGCATCGCCGCACTCGTTTTCGTGACCTGGCTGCTCAGCGCCAACCGCCGCGCGATCAATTGGCGCAACGTCGCCACCGGCATCGGCCTGCAATTCCTCTTTGCGGCCCTCGTGCTCTACTTCGGCCCGGCGCGGGCGGTCATCGAGTGGGTCGGCGCGCGTTTCGTCGACCTGCTGGATTTCACCAATGCCGGCGTGGGGCTGCTGTTCGGCTCACTGGCGGACAAGTCCAAGCACGGCGTGGTGTTCGCGATCATGATCCTGCCGTCGATCATCTTCTTCTCCGCGTTCTCCTCGCTGCTCTACTACCTCGGGATCCTGCAGAAGATCGTCTACGCGTTCGCGTGGGTGATGTCGAAGACCCTGCGCCTCTCCGGCGCCGAGACGCTCAGCGCCTCCGCCAACATTTTCCTCGGCCAGACGGAAGCCCCTTTTCTCGTGAAACCGTACCTGCCGGGCATGACGCGGTCGGAAATGCTCACGATCATGGTCGGCGGCATGGCAACCATCGCGGGCGCGGTGATGATCGCCTACATCGCGTTCCTCGGCGGTGACGACCCCCAGCAGAAGGTGCTCTTCGCCACGCACCTGATCACGGCCTCGGTGATCAACGCGCCCGCCGGCCTGATGATCTCCAAGATGCTTTTGCCGCAGACCGACCGCGTGAACACCGACCTGGACGTGTCGAAGGACCGGATCGGCGCCAACCTGGTCGATGCGGTGTGCGTGGGCACGACCGACGGGCTGAAGCTGGCGGTGAACGTTGGCGCGATGCTGATCGCCTTCACCGCACTCGTGGCGATGTTCAACGCGATCCTCGGCTGGATCGGCGCGCCGCACGCGCTCACCTTCGGTGGCACGACGCTCCTTTCCTGGCCCGGACTCAACGGCTGGATCGCGGAGGCGACCGGCGGGGCGTTCAAGGCGCTTTCCCTCGAATTCGTGTTCGGAGTGGTCTACGCGCCCGTGGCCTGGCT
>JAURJO010000388.1 GCA_030832235.1 Verrucomicrobiota bacterium | reverse complement strand
TCGTCGCGCACGAGCCGCAGGATGGCGGCGAAGCGCGAGCGGGTGCGGGCGGAGATGAAGCCGTCGAGCGGGCCGACCTGCCGCTTCTCGACGAGCTCGGCGATCTCGGACTCCTCCATGCGCCGGCCGCCGATGACCTTGTAGAGCATGAACTCGCCGTCCTGCGATTTGTAGCCGCGCAGCGTCTCGCGCAGGGGCTTGCCGTCGGTGGGGGAGAGGATCGCGGTTTCCCGCGCGACCGAGTCGTCCTCCTCGAAACCCTTCACGCGTTCCACGATGCCTCGAGTCATGGAGACGATCTCCTCCATGAAGTGCTCGCGGGAGAACTTGTTGTGCTCCATCTGGCGGAGCTTGAACTCCCAGCCGCCCGTCAGATCCGGCTTCGTGAGTTCCTCGGCCTTCACCGCGCCGAGGAATTGGATCAGCTGCTCGGCCTTGGCCGTCGGGATCAGTTCACGCTGCGGGCGATCAAGGTACTTCTGATTAATCAGACCCTCGATGGTGTCGGCCCGCGTGGCGGGCGTGCCGAGTCCGCGTTCCTTCATGGCCTCGGCCAGTTCGTCGTCATCAACCAGCTTGCCGGCGCCTTCCATGGCGGAGAGCAGCGTCGCTTCGGTGTAGCGGGGCGGGGGCTTGGTGGCCTCGGCGTGCAATTCGGCGGCGACGGTCGCGGCCTTGGCCGGGTTGCCGTCCGCGGCCGAGAGCGCGGGCAGCGCGCGCGAGTCGGGTGAGTCGTCCACGCTGTTCTTGCCGTACACCGCCAGCCAGCCGGCGAAGGTGAGGACCTTGCCCTCGGTGCGGAAATCGTGGCCGGGAGCGACCGTCGAGATACGCGTGGTGACGTCGAATTCCGCCGCCGGGTGGAACGCCGCGACGAAGCGGCGCGCGATCATGTCGTAGACCTTGGCCTCCATGTCCTCGAGGTTCTTCGGCTCGTTGACCGTGGGGATGATCGCGAAGTGATCGGAGATCTGCTCGTTGTTGAAGATGCGCTTGTTCGGGCGCACCCAACCCTCATCGAGCACCTTCTGCGCGTGGGTCGCTAGTGTGCCACCGAGGCTGCGCAGCGTCTCGCGGCAGGTCGGGATGTAATCCTCCGGCAGCGCGCGCGAGTCGGTGCGGGGATAGGTGATCATCTTGTGCCGCTCGTAGAGCGCCTGCGCGATCTGCAGGGTGCGGCGGGCCGGGAGACCGAAACGCGAGTTGGCCTCCCGCTGGAGGGTGGTCAGGTCGTAGAGGCGCGGGGAGGCCTGCGTGCTGGCCTTGCGTTCCTCGGTGACGGCCGCGGGCGGCTGGCCTTGGCAGGCGGCGAGGACGGCTTCGGCCGCGGCGCGATCCCAGACGCGATCGGCGCGGTCGTGCTCATCCCCCTCGGCGCGACGGAAGTTCGGCCGCTGGTAGGTCGCCTCGTAGCGGCCCTGCGCGACCTCGAAGGTTGCGGTGATCCGCCAATAGTCGCGTGGGATGAAATTCCGGATCTCCAGTTCGCGCGCGTAAACGATCGCAAGGGTGGGGGTCTGCACGCGGCCCACCGAGGCCACGTTGCCGGCGCGCGATCCGAACATGCGCTTGGTGAGCGCGCGCGTGCCGTTGATGCCGATCAGCCAGTCGCTCTCGCTGCGGCAGCGCGCGGCGTCCTCAAGGCCCCGCATCCGCTCGCCGTCGCGGAGATCCTTGAAGGCGGCGCGGATGCCCTCGGTGGTCATCGTCTGCATCCAGGCGCGCTTCACCGGCAGGCGGCACTTCGTGAGTTGGTAAAGATAGGCGAAGATCAGCTCACCCTCGCGCCCGGCGTCGCAGGCGTTGATGACGGTCCCGACGTCCTTCCGCGAAAGCAGCTTCTTCACCGCGGTGAAGCGCTCCTTGCTGTCCTCGATCGGCTTCAGGCCGAACTTTTCCGGCAGGATCGGCAACGTCTCCAGGCGCCAGAAACCGTACTTCTTCCGATCGATGTCCTCCGGCATCTCCAGTTCCACCAGATGCCCGAGCGCATAGCTGATGACGTACTCGTCGTTCTCATAGTGATCGCCCTTCTTCGGGATCTTGCCGAGGGCGCGCGCGAGATCCGCCGCGACGGACGGCTTCTCGGCGATGACGAGGGTTTTCATGCGGCGGCGAGGCGTTAGTGCCGCCCGCGTGAAGTGCAAGAACTTGTTTCGTCCGCGCGTGTTTCACCCCCGCGCGGACGCGCGCCGCGCTCAGGCGGCGGGGGCGCGGGGCGTCTCGGCGAGCGCGGAGTCGAACGCGGCGAGCATGGCGGCGATCGTCTCGTCGGTCTCGTCGCCCATATTCGAGATGCGGAAGGTCTTCCCCTTGAGCTTGCCGTAGCCGCCGTCGATCACGAGGCGGTGCTTCGACTTCAGCGTCTTGTTCAGCGCGGCGAGATCGTAGCCGAGGTTGTTGGCGAAGCAGTTCAGCGTGACCGAGCCGTAGCCGGCCGGCGGGAACATGGTGAAGCCCTTGGCGAGGACGTGCTCGCGCACCGTGCGGTTGAGCCGCGCGTGGCGTGCGTGGCGGTTGGCGACGCCTTCGGCGCGGATGTCCTCGAGCTTTGAATGCAGCGCGTAGATCAGCGAGATCGCGGGCGTGCTGGGCGTCATGCCCTGCTCGTGGTTCTTCTGGAACTCGACGAAGTCGAAGTAGTAGCCGCGGCCCTCGGTGCCGGCGGCGCGCTCGAGGGCGCGGGCCGAGACGGAGACGAGCGACAGGCCCGGGGGCAGCGCGAGCGCCTTCTGCGAGCCGGTGACGAGCACATCGATGCCGAGCTCGTCCTTCGGGAGCGGCATCGCGCTGAAGGAGCTGACGGTGTCCACGATGGAGATGACCTCGGGAAACTCGCGCACGACCTTCATGATCGCGGCGAGGTCGCTCATGCAGCCGCAGGAGGTCTCGTTGTGGATGAGGGTGAGGGCGTCGTAGCCTCCGGTGGCGAGTTCGCGGCGCACGGCCTCGGGATCGACGGGCTTGCCCCAGTCGAAGCGGAGCGCGGTCGCCTGCTTCCCGTCGCGCAGGGCGACGTCGTACCATTTGTCGGAAAAGGCGCCGTTCATGCAGTTCAGCACCTTTTTCCGTACGACGTTGCGGATCGCGCCTTCCATCACGCCCCAGGCGCTGCTGGTGGAAAGGTACACCGGGTCCTTGGTGCCCATCAGCGACTGGAGGTCGGGCTGGATCGACTGGTACAGCGCGACGAAATCGGTGCTGCGGTGCCCGATCATCGGGCGCGCCATGGCGCGGAGCGTCTTTTCGGAGACGGCGATCGGACCGGGAATGAACAGTTTGTAGCTCATGGTAAGTGTCGGCGGCCCGGGTCCCGCCGCGTCCCGCGGGCGCGGCACGCGGGTCGTTCCCCCGACCGCGCTGTTGGTGTTGAACTGGGAGCCGGCGCAGGGCCGGGCGGCGGAAAACAGTTTACGCCGGCGGCGGCGTCAACCTTAGGTTTTCCGCGCGGGAACTTCATGGCGAAAATCTGGCTTCGACGGCGGCTGAACGAGCTCGAGCTCTTCACGGTGGACGTGATCTACGGCCGCCGGGCGGGCGCGGGCACCGCCGTGTACGGGGCTTTCCTGCAGGCGCTCTCGTGGCTGTTCAGCGGGATCACGCAGGCGCGGCTCTGGCTTTACCAGCATCGGATCCTCCACGACCAGCCGCTCGGCTGCCTCGTGGTCGTGGTGGGCAACCTCACCGTGGGCGGCACCGGCAAGACCCCCGTGGTGGAGAAG
>JAURJO010000387.1 GCA_030832235.1 Verrucomicrobiota bacterium | reverse complement strand
TCCTCGGCGGAGAGCGGCGGCAGCGGCCCGCCGCGCCCGCGGCCGGCATTTGGGGGCGTCACCAGCCCGGCGAAGGTCGTCTGCTGCGCCTCGGTGAGACGCGCGCGGATCGCTGCGGCGCCGGCCGTGCGCAGCTGGCCGACTTTTTGGAAATCGCTGCCCGCGGCCGCCTCCTGGATATCCTTGCTCGTCGTCGCCACCAGCGGCGCGATTTCGGCGACCTGCGCCTCGGTGAGCTCCAGCTTCGTCTTGAGCTCGTCGATCGTCGGGAACGGGCGCTGGCCCGGGGCAAAGCCGACGGCGCCGGAAACGCTCGGACCGCGAATCGCCGTCACGTCGAGCTCGGTGATGTGCACTTTCACGCCGAGCGCCGCAAAGAGCCGGATCGTTTCGTCGATCTTGGCGACGGTCGGCGTGGTCAAGTTGTAGTGTCCCTGCAGGCCGACGCCGTCGATCCGGCAGCCTTGGGCGCGCAGGTAGGCGACGAGTTCGAGCGCGGTCGCGCGTTTGCGGTCGTTCGCGTCGAGATTGTAGTCGTTGTAGTAGAGCTCGGCGCCGGGATCAGCTTCCGCGGCCCACTTGAAGGCGAGCGCTAGGTATTCCTTGCCGATCACGCGGTAGAACACCGATTGCCGGTAATCGCCGGCGCCGTCCTCGATCGCTTCGTTCACGACATCCCAGCCGTGGATGCGGCCCTTGTAGCGGCCGGCGACCGTCATGATGTGGTCGCGCAGGCGGGTTTTCAGGACGTCCTTCGTCAGCTCGGTCTGGCCCGGCTCGGGTTCGCTCATCCAGCGCGGCATCTGGCTGTGCCAGCACAGGGTGTGGCCGATCATTTTCAGCCCGTGTTTCGCGGCGAAGCCGACGATCGCGTCGGCCGCAGTGAAGTCATAGCTCTCCGGGCCGTTGCCGGGACGGGGATGGAGCGGCCCCATCTTCATCGCGTTCTCCGGCGTGATCGCGTTGAACTCGCGCAAGATCAGCGTCGCCGCCGGCGAGGCCGGATCGGCCAGTTGATTGGGCCCCACCGCCGTCCCGATGAGAAAGGCGTCTTTGAACGCCTCGCGCACGGTGGCCGGTTCGGCGGCGAGGGCCGGCAGCGCGGCGAGCCACCCGGCGACACCCAGCCAGCGCCGTGCGAAACCAGATCGGGGAAAGGCGTTCATGGAAAAAATTCCGCCATCGGGCCCGGCGCGCTCAGGGGCGGTCCGCCGGCGGCCATGCGCCGGCCAATCCGGTCTTCAACCAGTGCACCATCGAGTCCGGCCACTGGCCGAGTTGCGGATCGCCGGGCGACAGGCTCGTGCCGTGGGGACCAACTTGGTAGAAATGCGCCTCGACCGGGCGATTCGCGCCGCGCAGCGCATCGAGCACCGCGACCTGCACGCCGAGGTGGCCGATGTCCTCGATGGTGTTGAAGAGAAACGTCGGCGGCGCGGCCGCCGGCTGCTGCACGTTGCGCCCGCCGTAGATCAACCCGCTGAAATTCGCGTGCGCCGACACGCGATCGATCGGATCCGCCGCCGCCGGATCGCCGGCGAGGGGTGCGTTGTAGTAGGCATCCCCGATCAGCTCCGCGCCGGCGGAAAACCCGATCACGCCGATGCGCTCCGGGTGGATACCGAATTTCTCCGCCTGGGCGCGGATCAGGCGCAGCCCGCGCTGTCCGTCCGCGGTGGAAAACGTCCGCGCGGGATAGTTCGGCCCGATGCGGTAGCGCAGCACGAAGCCGGCGATGCCGTGCCGGCTCAGGAAGCGCGCGACCTGCACACCCTCGTTGTCCATGCCGCGGTTGGTGAAGGCGCCGCCGGGCACGATGAGAAACGCGGCACGCGTGGCGTTCGCGCCGACGGCCGGAAAAGCGTAGAGCGCCGGCTTGTCTTCGTCGGTGAAGACGCCGTTCGCATCCGGCACGGCGCCCGGAGCTCCCTGCGGCCAGAGCAAGATCGGCTCCGGAATTCCCGCCACCGGCCCGGGCGGGGCATGCCGCAATTGCTCCACGTAGGCGGCCTGGCCCGCGTTCTTCGGACCACCGAGGATACCGCCGTCCGCCTCCGGCACGGTCGCGACGGACCCGGCACCCGGGTCGTCGGACGTGAACACGCGGAGGTTGAGGTCGAGGTTCGCCTCGGCGCCCGGCTTGATCTCGACGACGAGGTCCTGCGCGTCGCCCGGCCGCGCCTTGGTGAACACGCGCTGGTCCATGATACTCGGGGCCAGCACCCGGTGGTGCCCGAAATGCGCCTTGGCTGGCGTGACGCCGCCGCGGGCCCCGACCAGATCGCCGCTGAACGAATTGCTCAGCCAGCGGTTCATGTTCTGGCGGACCTCAACCCGGTAGCGCCCCGCCACCGGTCCCTGCCCGGCCGCGATCGAAAACTGCCCGATCGTCCCGCCCGCTGTGGAGTTCAGCACCCGGCCGACGATCGGGCCGGCGCCGGCAAACTCCACCGGCGTGAAGATCACGTAGCCGTGCGGCAACGGTCGGCCGTCGAGAAACACCATGCCCTTCACCGGCACGCGGGGTTCGTCCGTGAGCAGGCCGGTGAAGCGCGCCCAGGTGAAAAACATCTCCGGCCACATGCCGATCGACGCATCGTTCGCCGCCAACACGCTCGCCCGTTCCGCGCGGGCGAGGAAATGCGCGTCCACCTCGCCCCCGGCCTTGCGGAGTTCCTTCCACAGGTCGACGACGGGCGTGCCGTCCGTCGCGCGGGTCGAGCCGACCAGAAACGTCGACGGCGGCTTGCTGCCGGCGGCCGGCATCGGCGCTGCGGCGCTCGGCCAGATCAGCGCCACGCGGTCGGGCCGCGCGCCTTCGGGCGCCGCCCCGCCCCCGCGAAACGCCACCTCGGCCGCCACGTCGGCCCCGCTCCCGAAGCCCAGCAAGGCGACGCGCGTGGGCGAGAGCTGCAGTGTCGCCGCGCGCGCCCGCAGGTCGCGGATCGCGGCCGCGGCATCGGCGGCGCTCGCGCCGGCCGGCAGGGCCAGCGCGGCGAGACCGCGCGCATTGAGCCAGCGCACGAGCGGCGCCGGATCGACCGGCGACACGATCACGACGCTGCCTCCCGTCCGCCGTGCGGCGTCGGGGAGCGCGACGTCGGCGCACAGAGGCGAGGTGCCGAGCGCGGTTGCGACCAGCGCGAGCAGCAGGCGGCGAAGCGGGAAGAACGTCATGGGGGAAACTCGGGGCTACTTCGCGGCGGCGCGCTCGATCGCGAGTTGGTCGCGGTAGGCCTTTTCCGCGCCGGCGATCAGTCGCTTCCAACCCGCGGGATCGACGAACGGATTCTCGCCGCCGCCGCGCTCGAGACGCGCGAATTTTTCGGCCATCGCGAATTGCCCGCCGTGAGGCGCGAAGAACATATCGCACGGCAGCGCGCGCAGCTTCGCAAACGTCGCTTCGAAGTCGGCCACGTAGTCGGGATAGAGCGGATTGTTCAGCAGGCGCGTGCCGGCATTGATGCTGGCGCTGCTGAAGAACACCACGTGCCGCCGCACGCCGCCGTCATCGACCTCCATCGCCCACGTCGTCGCCCCGCGCGTGTGGCCGGGCGTCAGATGCGCGACCAGCGTCTCGCCCCCGAGCGTCAGCCGCCCGCCGTCGCCGACGATGCGGTCCGCTTTCGCCGGCGCGTAGAGGATCGTTTCCTTCGGCCACTGGATGTAATCGTCCGCGCCGCCGGACTGCAGCGTGCGCGCGTCGGCCGCGCTCGCGACGATTTGGGCGCCGGTGAGTTCTTTCATCCGGGCATGTCCACCCACGTGATCGATGTGCGTGTGGCTGCTGAGGATGAATTTGATGTCCGTCATCCGGAAGCCGAGCTGCTCCACGCCGGCGCGGATGATCGGCACGGTGTCGTCGAACCCGGTGTCCAGGAGGAAGTGCC
>JAURJO010000386.1 GCA_030832235.1 Verrucomicrobiota bacterium | reverse complement strand
TCAAGGAGGCGCTCGCCGAACTGAACCGCGACCTGCGCGCCGCGATCGCTTCCTCCAAGACCGAGACGCTCCAACAGGTCGCCTCCCAGATGGAAAAGCTGGCGAAGCAGACCAATGCCGCGCTCGACTCGATGGCCAAGGGTGGCGCCAAGCCCACGGGTGGGGTGACGTTCGCGGAGGACTTTCCCAAGGAGGGCGTGAGCTACACTGTGCAGAAAGGCGACACGCTCGCGACCATCGCTCGGAAGACCGGTGCGCGTCAGCAGGACATCATCAACGCCAACCGCCTCACAGATCCTTCTCGCATCACGGTCGGTCAGACGCTCTTCATTCCGGGAGGAAAATAGCACCCATGCCGGCACCCCAAAAATCTCGTCTCGGTCGCGGCCTCGGAGGCCTCATCGCCGCCTCCAAGCCTGTCGTAACCACCCAGCCCGCGCCTGCCCCGGCCGCTGCTGCCGCGCCTTCCGCGTCCAAGCCCGCCACCGCGCCGGCGGCGGCCGCCCCTGCGGCTCCCTCCGCTCCCGGTTATCAGGAGGTCGCGGTCAATCTCATCGACCCGAGTCCTTATCAGGCGCGCAAGGAGATCGCGCCGGAGCACTTGAGCGAGCTTGCCGAGAGCATCCGCTCGGAGGGCTTGTTGCAGCCCGTGGTCGTGCGCAAGGCCGGGGACCGTTTCCAACTCATCGCCGGTGAGCGTCGTTGGCGGGCGTTTCAAATGCTGAAAATCCGCGTGATTCCCGCGCGGGTCGTCGAGGCCAGCAACGCTTCCTCCGCCGCGCTCGGTCTCATTGAGAACCTGCAGCGAGAGGGCCTCAACGCCATCGAGGAGGCGCTGGGTTACGCCAGCCTGATCCGCGATTTTGATCTCACGCAGGAAACCGCCGCGGAGCGGGTGGGGAAGGGCCGCGCCTCGGTCGCCAACTCCCTTCGCCTGCTATCCCTCGACTCGGAGACCCAGGGCTACATCTCGAAGAACCTGCTCAGCGTCGGCCACGCCAAGGTGCTTCTCGGCGTGCAGGATGCATCGAGCCGCCTGGTGCTGGCCCGCCGGGTGATCGAGGAGGGGCTTAGCGTCCGCGCCACGGAAAAGCTCGCGCTCAACCTCAAGCCCGCTGGTGGTGCGACGCCCTCAAAGGCTGGCAAGGCTCCGGTTTCCTCCCGCGACGCGGCCACCGTGGCGGGAATCGAGAAGCGTCTCGGATCCCACTTCGGCGCGCGTGTCGCGATTATCCATACGCCCAAAAAGGGCCGGATCGTGATCGAGTACCGCGGCAACGAGGATCTCCAGCGGCTGCTGGAGAAGTTCGGCGTCGAGGCCTGAGCCGGAATCCTGCGCCGATCGCGGCGCCGTTCCTGCGTCCGTTTTCATCCCCACCCCATGAACCGCTGCGTCCTGCGGCGCGCCCTGCGCGTCCTTTTCCCGTCATTACTCCTGCCGGCCGTCGTTTTCGCCGCGCGGCCTAATTTCGTCGTCATCATGGCCGATGACCTCGGCTACGGCGACGTCTCCGCCTATGGCGCCAAGGCGTTGCGTACGCCCAACATCGACCGGCTCGCCGCCGAGGGCGTGCGTTTCACCGGCGGCTACTGCTCCGCCTCCACGTGCACGCCGACGCGCTACTCGTTCCTGACGGGAGCCTACGCTTTCCGGCGTAAGGGAACGGGTATTGCCCCTCCCAACAGTCCTCTCGTCGTTCCGGTCGAAGGGCCCACTATCGCATCCGTCCTCAAGGGCGCCGGCTACCGCACGGCCGTCATCGGCAAATGGCACCTCGGCCTCGGCGCGCCGCCCGGGCCCGATTGGAACGGCCAAATCAAGCCGGGACCGCGCGAACTCGGCTTTGATTACAGTTTCCTGCTGCCGACGACCAACGACCGCGTGCCCCAGGTATTTGTCGAGGATGGTCGCGTCGCCGGACTCGACCCGAAGGATCCGCTCTGGGTGGGCGACAAGTCGCCGGCGCCCGACCATCCTACCGGCATTTCCCACCGCAAGACGCTGAAGATGGATTGGTCCAACGGTCACAATCAGACAATCCACAACGGCATCAGCCGGATCGGATTTTACACCGGGGGCCACGCGGCGCGGTTCCGCGACGAGGACCTTGCCGACCGCTGGGTGGAAAAGACTGTCGCGTGGATCACGGCGGAACGCGACCGGCCGTTCTTCCTGTTCCTGGCGTCGCACGATCCCCACGTGCCGCGCGTGCCGCATGAGCGCTTCCAGGGGAAGTCGGGCCTCGGACCGCGCGGCGATGCCATCCTGCAATTCGACTGGTGCGTCGGCGAGGTGACGGCCGCGCTCGAACGACTCGGACTCGCGGAAAAGACGCTTGTGATCGTGTGCTCCGACAACGGGCCGGTCATGGACGACGGCTACGTGGACTTTGCGCTCGAGAAGCGGGGAAACCACCGGGCCGGCGGCCCGCTCCGCGGAGGAAAGTACAGCGTTTATGAGGGCGGCACGCGGACGCCGTTCATCGCGCGCTGGAAGGGTGTGGTCGCGCCGCGAGTGTCGGATGAGATCGTCTGCACGATCGATCTCGCCGCCAGTTTCGCGGCTCTCGCGGGTGGAGTCGTTCCGGCCAATGGCTTCCCCGATAGCTTCGATGTATCCGGCGCGCTGCTCGGGCGTCCCGGCGCCACGGGACGCGCCTCGCTGGTCCAGCAGGACAACGGCCAGGCGGGGAATTACGGCTATCGCGCCGGCAATTGGAAGCTGGTGCGGCACGACTCGAAGCAGGCCTACAATCAGCGGGTCGAGGAGCAGCTGCGCAACACGCCCGTGCCGGCGTTCCAGCTCTTCGACCTGGCGCAGGACGTCGGGGAGACCAAGGACCTCTCCGCCGCCCAGCCTGAGATTCTCGCCCGCCTGAAATCCGAGCTCGCCGGCATCGTCGCCGCCGGCCGCAGCCGGCCCTGAGTTCACTTTTTCCATCGCCATGAAGAATCCGCTGCTCCCGGCCCTCGCATTTTCGCTCGCTCTGCTGGCGCCCTCCACGCCCGTCACCGCCGCTTCCGCGCCTCGCCCCAACGTCGTCATCTTTCTCGTCGACGACATGGGTGTCATGGACACCTCGGTGCCGTTCCTCACCGACGCCGCGGGACGTCCGCAGCGGCACCCGTTGAACGACTACTATCGCACGCCGAACATGGAGCGGCTCGCCGCGCGGGGGATCCGGTTCAGCAACTTCAGCGCGATGAGCGTCTGCTCGCCGACGCGCATCGCGATCGCGACCGGGCAGAACGCGGCGCGGCACCGCACGACCAACTGGATCAATCCCGACAACGACAACGCCGGCCCGAAGGGCCCGCCGCAATGGAACTGGCGCGGACTGCGCAAGGGTGACGTGACGCTCGCCTCGCTCCTGCGGGACAGCGGCTACCGCACGATCCATGTCGGCAAAGGGCACTTCGGCCCGCGGGAAAGCGAGGGCGCGAACCCTCTGAATATCGGTTTCGACGTGAACGTCGGCGGGGCGTCGATCGGGGCGCCCGCGACTTACTACGGGCGGCAGAACTACGCGTCGGGGAAGAACGGCAAGCGCTCCAACGCCGCGGTGCCCGGTTTGGAAAAATACCACGGCACCGACACGTTCCTCAGCGACGCGCTGACGCTCGAGGCCAACCGCCACATCGGCGAGGCGGTGAAGGCGGGAAAGCCCTTTTTTCTGAATTTCGCCCACTACGCGGTGCACGCGCCGTTCGATTCCGATCCGCGTTTCGCCGCGCATTACCGCGACTCCGGAAAGCCTGCGCAGGCCCAGGCGTTCGCGACGTTGATCGAAGGGATGGACAAGTCACTCGGCGACTTGCTCGACCAGCTTGAGAAGCTGGGCGTCGCGGAGAACACCGTGATTTTCTTCCTCGGTGACAACGGCTCCGACGCACCGCTCGGGCATCAGCACGCCGTCGCCTGCGCGGCTCCGCTGCGCGGCAAGAAAGGTTCTCATTACGAGGGCGGCATGCGCGTGCCGTTCATCGCGGCGTGGGCGAAGCCCGCCGCCGGGTCCGCCGTCCAATCGCGCCTGCCGATCGCGGTCGGCGGCACGCAGGCGCAGCTCGGTGCGGTCCAGGACTTGTTCCCGACGGTGCTGGACCTCGCGGGTACCAAAGCGCCGGCCGGCCATGTGGTCGACGGCCTGCCGCTCGCGTCGCTGCTGACGGGCCGCCGCGACCCGGCGCGATCGGACGCCTTTCTGATGCATTACCCGCATTCGCCCCATCGCACAGACTACTTCACGACCTATCGGGAAGGCGGATGGAAGGTGGTCTACCACTACTTCCCTTCGGAGGTTTCCGGCGGCTCAAATTACCAATTGTTCAATCTGGCCGACGACCCTTACGAAGCCAACGACCTTGCCGCGGCCCGTCCCGCGGAACTGCGTCGGATGATGCAGACCATGGTCGCGCAGCTCGAGCGGCATGGTGCGCTCTATCCTGTGGAGGCGGGCAAGCCTGTCGCTCCGCGGGTGCCATGAACGCGCCGCGTTCCGTGCTCCGGGCATGAAAAAGCCCGCCGCGGGAGAGCGGCGGGCCTCGCGGTCAAAGGGAAGCGGCGGGCTCAGGCCGGCACCTTCGGGAGGTCGGCCTCAAACTCGACGGCGTGCGGGTGATTGCGCTTCACGCGCAGCAGCTGATGCCGGCGCTGCAGCATCCGGTCGAGCTTGTCGATGAGCATGGCGATCGCCTTGTGGCACTCGTCCGCGCGCACCGACGCGTTCATGTCGGGGCCGTGGATCTCGATGTGGCCCTTGGCCGCGAACTGCACGCCCGCGGCGGGGCTCCGGTCACACTCCAGCTCCACGCGGAGCCGGATGATCCGTTCCTCGTGGCGAAACAATCGCTCGGCCTTCTCGCGCACGTACGTCTTGAGGGACGGCGTGAGCTCGAGGTGGATGCCGGACACGATAACTTCGTGGGTATTTTGGCTGTTCATGTTTCTCCGTATGGGTTCGGTTGAAACGACGCCGGGAAGAGCCCCGTCGCCGTGAAAATTCATGCCTACCTCCGGGACCAAGGAACTTCTCCAAACCTTTTCCGCCGCCGTTGTGACGGGTGGATCTTCCGGTCTTGGAAAATCGTTCATTCGTCTTCTCCAGATAGGTAATCCCGGAATGTTGATTTGCAACCTTTCGCGCCGGAATCCATGCGCGGATTTTGCGGCAAATTCCGCACATCCGGTGCGGCACTTCGCCTGCGACCTCGCGCGCGAGGAGGAGATCGCCGCCGCGGCGGACCGGGTGCTCGCGACGCTGGGATCGGAGGCGACTGCGGGCCGGGTGCTGCTGGTCAACAACAGCGGCATCGGGGGCTTCGGCCGCTTCCCCGCGCCCTCCGCCGCACGGCAACTGGAGATCATCGATGTGAATGTGCGCGCGGTGGTCGATCTGACCGCGCGGCTGCTGCCGTGCCTGCGGGAGCGCGGCGGCGCGATCATCAACGTCGCCTCGGTGGTGGCGTACGCTCCGACGCCGTTTTGCGCGACCTACGGCGCCAGCAAGGCCTTCCTGCTGAACTGGTCGGTCGCGCTCGCGGAGGAGATGCGCGGCACCCCGGTGCGCGTGCTCGCGGTTTCCCCGGGTACCACGCGCACGGAGTTTTTCACGGGCACCGGCGCCGCGGCGCCGGACGCCATCGCGCGCCGGGGCATGTCGCCCGACGAGGTGGTTGACGCGGCTTTCACCGCGTTGGCGGGCTCACGAGCCAACGTTGTTCCGGGGTGGGGTAACCTTCTCGCGGGCGTCGCCGGATCGTTGCTGCCCAAAGCGCTGGCGGCCAGGATCGCCCGCGGCGCGATGGAACGGCGCGTGCCGGGATCGTCGTGAGCGCTCCGGAGCCGGAGGAGATCATCGCCGGCCGCGCATGTGCCTGGCCGCGACGACCGAAAACGCCGGCGCGCGTGCGGCTGATCGCGCCGGAGGAAATCCACCGCTGGATCCTGCATGAGGACGAGGACTTGCTCGTGGTGGATAAGCCGGGCGACGTGGTTTGCCATCCGTCAAAGGCCGGGCCGTGGTCGAGCCTCGTCGGAGCGTTGCGCGAGCACACGGGGCTGCCGACGGTGCACCTCATCTTCCGCCTCGATCGTGAGACCAGCGGAGTCGTCGTGCTGGCCAAGACTTCCGCGATGGCGAGCCGGCTGCAGACCGCGCTGCAGCGCCGGCGGATCGGGAAACGTTACCAGGCGATCCTCACCGGCCGCCTTTCCGATGAGGTGCGCGTGGACCGGGCCCTGGGCGATGACGTGACCAGTCCGGTGTTTGTGAAATCGACGGTGGTTCCCGCCGGAGAAGGGAAGGAAGCGGCCACCGTCTTCCGGCCCTTGGCCTCCTCGCCCGGAGGGGAATTCACGCTGGTCGACGTGATGCTCGAGACCGGACGCAAGCATCAGATCCGCGCCCACGCGCACTGGCTGGGGCACCCTGTCGTTGGCGACAAGATCTACGGGCCCGACGCGCGGCTCTATCTCGAGTTTATCGACACGGGGTGGACGGATTCCCTCGCGACGCGTTTGCTCCTTTCACGTCAGGCTCTGCACTGCGCCGAGATCGATTTGCGTCCCGCCGGGATCGGAATGGTCTTCCAAGCTTCCCTGGCGCCGGACCTGCGGATGTTTTGCCGGGAACGGGCCATTACAATCGTCCCGTAATAACCTGCGCGAGGGTCCCGACGCCCGGGACCCCGCGGCGGGAACTCAGCGCTTGCCCTTGGATTTGGAGCGGGGACGACGGCCCTCTCCATCGGAGTCGTCCTCTTCGGACTCCTCCTCGTCCTCATCCTTCTCCTTTTCTTTGTCCTTACCCTCGCCGTCTTCGGAATCTTCGTCGCCCTCGTCCTCGTCCCATTTCAGGGATTCGTCGTTCTTGAGCTTGGCCTCGTCCTCCTCGTCGACCTCGGGCAGGTCCTCGTCCTCGGTGTCGTCCTCGCGCTTCACAGGAGCGTCCTCGTCGCTGTCGTAACCCTCGGGGATGTAGTCGAGGATGTCGGTGAGTTCGGTGAAGCAGTGGATGGCCTGGCCCTGGATGAAGCTGCTGTTCTGGTCCTCACGGATGACCTCCTCGACCTCGTCGACGGTGAGCTTGGACTCGAACTTGAAGAGGTCGTTCAGCATCTTCACGCGGCAGCGCGTGAGGTGGTCGAGCAGATCGGCGAAGGGCCCGTTCTCCTCGTCGAGGATGTCAGGCAGGGCGAACAGCTTCTCGTCCGAGTCGAACAACGACTCCTTCATGCGCTTTAGTCGCACCTTGCCGCTGCCGAGATCCTTTTCGATGCGGAAGGGGATGAAGGCCGCGTCAAAGACATCCTGGTCGAACCCGTAATCGCGCAGCGGATCGACGAGTTCGATCAGGTGTTGGACCTGGCGCGGATCAACGATGCTCAGGCCATCCACATCCCAGCGCACGGGATCGCTGGTTTCGGCGACCCACCAGTTGTGGTCTTCACCGAGGCGGACGACGCACCAATCGAGAGCGGAAATTGCTTTTGCCATATGGAAATCAGGAGCTTGCGAAGGAAATTTTCGCGCAGCGTGCTAGTGAGGTCTCAAAAAACAAGCACAAAACTGACGCGCCAAACTCCGTCATCCGACCGATGTTGGGAACGCGGAAAGCCCTCTGAAATCGCGGTTTCCGGCATTCCGCGGTCCTTGCCAAGCGGCCCGCACGAACCCACGTTCGCGGGATGGGAAAATGGTACGAAGGCATGGTCCGTCCTCTGCTGTTTCGCTGCGACGCCGAGCGCGCGCACGAGTTGGGAGTCCACTCGATGGAGTGGCTGGCCCGCCTCGCCCCTTTGCGCGCTGTGCTCGAACGCAGCATGGCGGCGCATCTGCGGACCGTGCGGCCGGTCGAGGCGTTTGGACTGACTTTTCCCAACGCGGTGGGCCTCGCCGCGGGATTCGACAAGGATGCCCGCGCCTGGCCCGCGGCCGCGGCCTTGGGTTTCGGACATGTCGAGGTCGGCACGGTCACGGCGCTGCCGCAGCCCGGCAACCCGCGTCCGCGCGCGTTTCGCTACGCGGGTGAAGGTGCGGTCATCAACCGGATGGGCTTCAACAACGGCGGCTCGGAGGCGATGGCGGAGCGGCTTGCGCACCAGCCTCGCGGGGCGGAGCGCCGGATTCCGCTGGGGGTCAATCTGGGCAAGTCGAAGGTCACCCCCATCGAGGAGGCGACCGCCGATTACCTCGCGAGTTTCGCGCGGTTGGCGGATTTCGCCGACTACGTTGTGCTAAACGTCTCGAGTCCGAATACCCCCAACCTGCGTCAGCTCCAGGACGAGTCGCGGCTGCGAGAGTTGCTCGCGGCGGTAACCGCCGCCAACCGCGGGCGCGCGGTGAAGCCGGGCGGCCGCCATGTTCCGGTGCTGCTGAAGATCGCCCCGGATCTCACTTGGCCGCAGATCGACGCCGTGCTCTCGGTCATCGCCGAGCACAGGCTCGACGGTATCATCGCGACCAACACCACGCTGGCGCGACCGGGGTTCTTCGCCGGAGTCAACGAGGCGGGCGGCCTGAGCGGGCTTCCCTTGCGCGAGCGCTCGACGGAGATCATCCGGTACATCTCACGCGCCACCCGCGGTCGGCTGCCGATCATCGGGGTGGGCGGCATCGATTGCCCCGAGGCGGCGGCCGAGAAACTCGATGCGGGCGCGAAGCTCGTGCAGATCTACACCGGCATGATTTTCCGCGGACCGTTCCTGGCCGCGGAGATCGCGCGGGGCGTGTCGGCGCGCCAGGTGTTCTGATTCCGCCGCCGGTTCAGGCCACCCGGTTCACCAACTCGCCGACCGGCTCGATGCGGATGCGGATCTCGTCGCCGGAGCGCAGCGTGAATTCGTCCGGGGGTACGACGCCGGTGCCCGTCATCAGGTAGGCACCGTTCGGAAATGTATTCTCCCGGAACAGCCATTCCGCGAGCGAGGCGAGCGGGCGCTTGATGCGACCGACGCTTGTCTCGCCGCGGAAGACCTCCGCTCCGTCGCGGCGGATTGAAAGCCCGATGGCGGTCTCGGCGCCCGGTGGCGTATCGGTGATGACCAGGCACGGTCCCAGCGCAGCCGAGCGGTCGTAGACCTTGGCCTGCGGCAGATAGAGCGGGTTCTCCCCCTCGATGTCGCGCGAGCTCATGTCGTTGCCGATCGTGTAGCCGAAGATCCGCCCGGCCGAGTTGATCGCCAGCGTGAGCTCAGGCTCGGGAACGTTCCATTTGCCGTCGCCGCGGATGCGCACCAGGCCGCCCGGGCCCGCGACCCGGTGCGGCGTGGCCTTGAAGAAGATCTCCGGCCGCTCCGCGTCGTAGACGCGGTCGTAGAAGCTGCCGCCGCCGGCGTCCTTCGACTCCGCCATACGGGCCGACTTGCTCCGCAGGTAGGTGACTCCGGCCGCCCACACTTCCTGGGATTGAATGGGAGCGAGGAGTTCGGCGGGCAGGGTGACGACGTCCGCCGCGGCGAGCGCGGAGCGAACCTCCGCGGTGGGCGAAGCGGCGCGAAACACTTGATCCAGCGTGAGCGCCATCGTGCGGAAGAGGCGTCCGGCATCCTCGACGACGACGCCGCCCGGGATGGAGAATAATCGTAGCATGGGCGACTACGGGTGGAGCAAGGAGCGGAGATCGGCGAGGGAAAGTTTCGAGGCGAGGGCGTCGCTCGCCTCGAAAACATCGGCGAGCAGCGCGCGCTTCTCGTCCTGCAACGCGAGGACCTTTTCCTCGACGGTGCCCGCGGCGATCAGCTTGTAACTCGTGACCACGCGGGTCTGGCCGATGCGATGCGCGCGATCCGTCGCTTGCGCCTCCGCCGCCGGGTTCCACCACGGGTCATAGTGCACGACGGTGTCGGCCCCGGTGAGATTGAGTCCGGTGCCTCCCGCCTTGAGCGACAGCAGGAAGACCGGAACGGCGGCGTCCGCTTGGAAGCGATCCACCTCGGCCTGGCGCGCGCGGGGAGCCATGGCGCCGTCGAGATAGCAAGTCTCGATGCCCTGCGCCGTGAGGTCCTCGCGCAGGAGCCGTAGCAGCGTGGTGAACTGCGAGAAAACGAGCAGTCGGTGGCCGTCGTCGACCGCTTGCGCCAAAAGCTCCTGGAAGGCCTCGAGCTTGGCGGACGCCGGAGTCACCTCCTCGGCCGTCTTGAGCAGCCGGGGGTCGCAGCAGAGCTGGCGCAGGCGGAGCAGTTGGGTGAGCGCCGCGAGTTTGAGCCGGCCTTCGTTCGCGCCGCCGGCCTCGAGATCGAGCAGCTCGCGTTCGCCGCGCTCCTGGATTTCGCGGTAGGCGGCGGCCTGGTCCGTGGAGAGCTCGCACCACACGACCTGCTCGATGCGCGCGGGCAGTTCGGGCGCCACCGCGCGCTTTGTCCGTCGCAGGATGTAAGGCGCCGCCTGCGCCCGCAGACGCTCGTTGTGCCACGCCTTCTCCTCGCCGCGGACATCCGACGGCACCGGCGGCAGGTAGCCGGGCAAAAGAAACGCGAACAGCGAGCGCAGGTCGTCGAGGGAGTTCTCAATCGGCGTGCCGGTGAGCAGGAAGCGCGCGTCCGCCCGGAGCGCGCGCAGCGCGGCGGCGTTCTGCGAACGGCGATTCTTGATGTGCTGCGCCTCGTCGGCGACGACGATCGCGAAGCTTGGCCCGGCGAACAGCGCGCGATCCCGCGCAAGGGTGCCGTAACTCGTGATGACCAGGTTCAGCCCGGCGACGTCCGCCGGCGAACCGAGCCTTTTCGTGCCGTGGTGCACGAACACCCGCAGTTCCGGCGCGAAACGCGCGGACTCCCGCCGCCAGTTCTCCAGGAGCGAGGCGGGGCAGACCACAAGCGCCGTGCCGCCGCCGCGCGCCGCCGCGGCCGACAACAGCGCGAGGGCCTGGGCGGTTTTTCCGAGTCCCATCTCGTCCGCCAGGATTCCGCCTAGTCCATGGGCTCGCAGGTGCCAGAGCCACGCCACGCCCAGCCGCTGATACGGACGCAATTGGAGGTCGAGCGGGGCGGGAACCGGAGCCGGCTCCAGCCGGGTGAGGTCGCGGAGCGCGGTTCCGCGTTTGCGCCAGATATCGGGCGCCTCGTAGCCCGGGGAAATCTCCTCCAGCAGTTCGGAAACTTCGGTCGCGCGAGCGGCGGGCAGACGCTCCACGCGACGTGCGCCCAGCGGCGCATTGGGGTCGCCGACGAGTTTCCGTTGCGCGGCCGCGAGCGTCCGCACGTGGCCGGGATTCAACAGGATCACCTGGCCACCGTGTTCCGCGTAGGCGCGATCGGCGGAAATCGCCGCGCGCAGCGCCGGTTCGGTCGCGGCCTCCGCTTTCAATCCGAGCGACACGTCGAAGCCTTCACCCGCGGCGGTGACCTCCGCCGTGATTACCGCGACACGCAGGTGCGCGGTGCGGGTCACGAAGCCCGGGGTGAATTCCGCACCGAACGCCTTCTCGAGCCGGTCGCGGTGCGTCGCGAGGAACGTCAGGGTCCTGTGCCGATCGCGGAGCCACCATTTGCGCGTGGCGGGTTCGAGCGAGAATCCCGCCTCCCGCAGGAGTTCGCGCGCCTCGTCGTGACGGGGGTGTTCGCGCGAGGGCAGGGTAATGGCGAGGTAATGCTCGCTGCCGTCGACGGTCATCGGGGTCTCCCCCGCGGGACGGGTTGGGGCGACCGTGGGCTTAGCGTCGGTTTTTCCCGCGGCCGCCTTCGCCGGCTCCGTCAGCAGCGCGGAATGGCTCCAGGCTCCGGCGCGGCCGTTCTCCACGAAGACCGGTTCCGCGCCGGCGGCCGCCGAGAGTTCCCGCAGCTGGGCGCGCGTGAGCTGAAGAAAAACCGGCGCCTGCGGCCCGCACCAACGCTG
>JAURJO010000385.1 GCA_030832235.1 Verrucomicrobiota bacterium | reverse complement strand
TGTTTCTGCTCATCCGCGATATGCGCCGAAGACGAGAGATGCGTTGGTGCCGCCAAAGCCGAAGCTGTTCGACATCGCGATCTGTACGTCCGCCTTGCGGGCCTTGTGAGGCACGTAGTCGAGGTCGCAGGCCTCATCCGGATTGTCCAGGTTGATGGTCGGAGGAACGATCCCGTCACGGATCGAGAGCACCGAGAACGCTGCCTCAATCGCTCCCGCAGCACCGAGCAGGTGCCCCGTCATCGACTTGGTCGAGCTGATGGCGACTTTGGCGGCATGGTGGCCGAATGCACGCTTGATCGCGATGGTCTCGGCCAGGTCGCCAAGGAGCGTGGAGGTGGCGTGCGCGTTGACGTAGTCGATGTCCGTCGCCGCCGCGCCCGCATGCCGCAGCGCGTTGCGCATCGCCGCCAGCAGGCCGTGGCCGTCGGGGTGGGAAATGGCCACGTTGTGGCCGTCGGAGGCCTGACCCCAGCCGATCAGTTCCGCGTAGGGTTGCACGCCGCGCCTCCGGACCTCGTCCTCGGTCTCCAGCACGAGCACGGTGGCGCCGCCCGTGCCGACGAAACCGTCCCGGGCCGCGTCAAACGGGCGGGAAGCGATGTTCGGATCGGACTGGAGAGAAAGGGTCCGCATTCCGGCGAAGGGCAGGATGGCGTCGTTGTTGCCGTCCTCGGCACCAACGATGAACATTCGCTTCTGCCGGCCCAATTGCAGGTCATCGAGAGCGAAGCCGATCGCGTGGGCCGACGAAGCGCAGGCGGAGGAAAACCCGCCCGAAGAGCCCTTGATGCGGAAGGCCGCGACCAGGTTGAAGTTCAGCGTGCCCACGATCGAGGCGACGATTCCCATCGGGGAGCACCGCATCACGCCTAGCTTCAGCAGGCGTTCGTGATGGTGATGGGTCAGGAAAGGTGAGCCTCCGGAAGCCGCGTAAAGACCGGTGTCGGGATTAGAGATATCGGCCTCCGCGAGTCTGGCGTCCTCGACGGCCTGCAGCATGGCGCAATGGGCGTAGAGGCCGTTCGGCGCCATCGAGCGGAGCAGTTCGCGCTTGAGCCGGTAGCGGTCGGGAAACGTCCAGTCCTCCGGGTCCGTGGACTCGGTGTTGAAACCCTTCACGGTGCCGACGACCTTGCAGGGGATGTCCGGCTTCTGGAACGGCGGGTAGAGTTCGAAACCGTGCCGGAGGGCCCGGAGGTTGGAGGTCACCGTCGCGGCGTCGTTGCCGATGCTGGTGACAAATCCGAGGCCGGTGATGAAGACTCGAGGCATGATTTTCCGCGCGGGGCGGAAAATTGGGGGCCCGGCGGCCCGGTGGCAACCTAGGCGTTGATCGCCGCGCGGAGCGGAGTGGAGGCAGAGGTCGCCTCCGCGCTCACGACTGGCGCGACGTCTGCATTGCCGTTGATCGGCACCGGTGCGTTCACCGCGTCCACGAAACCGTAGGTCAGGGTGAGTTCCTCGACGATGACCGCTTTGTCCTGCCCGACGCGGATCGACCCCTCGAAGGTGGCGAGCGGCATCTTCATGCGCTTCGGCTTGATCGAGAGGGTGAGGATTTCGCCCGGCTTGCAGATCCGGTGGGCGCGGACGCCCTCGCAACCAGTGAAGAAGATCGTCTGCGGGCTCACCATCTTGCCGGGTTCGGCGGGAGCTCCTTCCAAAAGGTAAAGCACGCCCAGCTGTCCGAGCGCCTCGAGCATGATCGAGGCGGGCATGACCGGGTTGTCCTTGAAATGCCCCTGCAGGAAGAACTCCTGACCGGTGATCTTGTACTTGCCGTTGGCGGAGGTGGAGCTGACGGAGGCCTCGTTCAGGAACAGGAACGGCGGCTGGATCGGCATGACGGTGCCGATGTGCTCGATCGGGAGGAACTTCGTGGGCTTCGGCAGCGGGAGGCCGCGAATCTTGCAGTCGATGAAGGTCTTCACGTCGCCCACCGTCCGCAGATTCCGGAGTTCCTCGTTGTTGATCGACATCTGGAGGACGTCCTCCACGAGGATGACGATTTCCATCATCGTCAGTGAGTCGATTCCGAGGTCCTCGATCAGGCGAAGATCGTCGTCAGCGTCCTTGAGTTTGATGCGGAGATCGGGCTCGACGAAACGCTCGATCACGCCGATCACCACCGCCGGAACATGTTCAGCGTTACCGGTCTTACGAAACTGGACCGCGGCCTCGAACGTGGAGGGGGAGCACCGTTTGAGGGACTCGCGGAGTGCCGACTCGTCTTCCGGACCGAATGGCTTGTGCGCCGAAACTGGCGACTTGCTCGAGTTCGGATTGGTGGAAACTCCTTCGGACATTGTGGTCGTTTTGTAAGTTACGGTAGCCGGCAAAGTAAACCCCTTATTTCTGAGGAGCTAGTCACGTGCCAACCGCGCTTGCGTCGCAGCGTGGACGTTCGCTTGATGCCCGACGCTCCGGGAAGGCCTGCGCTGGTTCCGGGGCAATCCTTGCATGAGCGTTTCCACGATGGCCCCCGGTTTTGAGCCGGTAACCCTCATCACCCACGAGTTCTACCCTCGGCGGGGCGGAATCGCGACGTTCGCGGAGGAGATGGCGCGGGCTTCGGCGAACTTGGGTCATGACGTGGAGGTCTGGGCGCAGGCGGCCCCTCCCTCAGCGGAAAAGGCCGACTGGCCCTTTCGACTGCGACGGCTGCCTTTGCGGGGGACGCAGGACTTGAGCTGCCAGTTTCAGCTGGCTCGTGAATTGATCCGGCATCGCCGGCGTCTGCGGCGCGGGACCGTCTATCTGCCCGAGCCCGGGCCGATGCTCACGATGATGTTGCTGCAGTTCTTCCGGGCTTTCCGGCCGCACCGGTTCGTTCTCACCTTCCACGGATCCGAGATCCTCACGTTCGCCGCCAGCCCGCTTCGTCGTCGGCTGACGGGCGGTCTGATCCGCCGGGCGACACGCGTCAGCACCCTCAGCACCTATACCCAGGAGTTGCTGCTCAACCATTTCCCGGAAGCGGCGGACAGGATCACCCTGACCCCCGGGGCCTTGCGTTCCGACTTCGCGGTGGTGGCGCCGCGGGAGCGTGCGCCGCGCGACAAGGTGGTTGTTTTGACGGTGGGGCGGCTTCATCCGCGCAAGGGACAGCTGGAGACGCTTGAGGCGTTGCAGTCGCTGCCTGCCGAGGTGCGGGCTGGGCTCGAATACCGGATTGTGGGTGGCCAGAGCAAAGGCGGCTACGAGGAGACGCTGCGGGAGCGATCGGCGCGTTGTCCCGATCTCAAGGTGCGGTTCCTGGGCAACCTGCCGGACGAGGAGCTTTCCCAAGTTTATGAGGATGCCGACATCTTCGCGATGACGAGCCGCCAACTCGACCGCAGCATTGAAGGATTCGGTTTGGTTTATCTGGAAGCGGCCGCGCACGGCTTGCCGGTGGTGGCGCACCACGTGGGTGGCGTGGCCGATGCGGTGGTCGACGGGCATACCGGGTTGCTCGTGCCGGAAAACCGTCCGGCGCAACTCGCCGCGGCCTTCGAACGGTTGATCCACGATCGCGAACTCCGGCTCCGCCTCGGCGATGCCGGCCGCGAGTGGGCGCGTCGGAATTGCTGGAAGGCTTCCGCCGAGGCGCTTTTCCGGAATGAGCACCTGGAGGTCGCCCGTGATTGAGTCCCGAACCCAGGTCACGGTCCGGTACGCCGAGACCGACATGATGGGAGCCGTATACCATGGCAATTACCTGCCTTGGTTCGAAGTCGGGCGGACGAATCTTCTGAAGGAACTCGGCCTTCCGTACCGACAGTTGGAGGAGGCGGGCTTCCGTTTGCCGGTTTTGGAGGTTGCCGCCCGTTACCTGCGTCCCGCGGTCTACGACGACACGGTCACGATCGTGACGCGCCTCCACGATCGGCCGCTGCTGCGCATCCGCCTCGAGTACGAGGTGAAGCGGGGCGAGGAATTGCTCGCGACGGGGCACACGGTGCACGCCTTCATCGATCGCGAAGGACGGCCGGTGCGTCCGCCGGCCTCGGCCGTGGCGGTTTTCAACGCGGCCTTCCGGGCTCCCTAGCCCATTACTCGGCTTCGTATTCGGCGAGTACCTGCGGATCAGTTTCGTCGCGCCGTGCCTCCGCCAGCGCGGCTTCCCCGCCGAGTCGCCGGACGGCCCAGACGGCGTGTGCGCGCACGAGAGGCAGCGGGTGCGATGCGGCGAGCGGCAAAAGGTCCGGCAGCAGCGATCGCTCGCCACAGTTGCCGGCGGCCACGCAGGCGTTTCGCAGCAATCCACCGAGTTTCAGGCGCTTCACCGGAGTACGGCGAAACGTGGCGGCGAATGTTTCCGGGGTCAGGCGAAGGATCTCGGGCAACGTGAGCCCCGCCAAATCGTGCCGTGCGGAGAGCAGCATGCGGCGTCCGTCCTGCGCGAAGCGGTTCCAGGGGCAGACCTCGAGACAGACATCGCACCCGAAGATCCGCGCGCCGATGCCAGGACGAAGGTCCCGCGGGATCACGCCCTTGTTCTCGATGGTCTGGTAGGAAACACAGCGTCGCGCGTCGAGGGTGCCGGGTGCCGGAAAGGCATCCGTCGGACATGCGTCGAGGCAACGCGTGCACTTGCCGCAGAGCAGCCCGACCTTGTCCGCGGGACGTCCCTCCACCACCGGAGGATCGGGTTCGAACGCGACCCGGGTGAGAATCGCGGAGAGCAGCAGCCAGTTGCCGTGCCGCCGCGAGACGAGCATCGCGTTCTTGCCGGTGAACCCGAGGCCGGCGCGCACCGCCCAGCTGCGTTCGAGGACCGGTCCGGTGTCGACATACCAGCGATAATCCTCCGGTACCGCGCCAAACATCGTCTCCAGAAGTTTTCCGGACTCCTCCAGCGCGGGCCGGATCGTATCGTGATAATCCTCGTGAAGCGCGTAGCGGGCCCAAACGGGCCGCCCGACTTTCGCGCCACTCCGCAGGTTTTCCGACCAATAGGAAACCCCGAGCATCACGACCGAGCTGGCGCCAGGCAGCACTTGTTGCGGATCGAGGCGCTTGTCCGCGGTGCGGGCCATCCATGCCATGTCGGCGTGGTGGCCCGCGTCCAGCCAGGCTCGCAGGGGAGGGGCGGGCGGCGGCTCGACGGCCGCGAAGCGCACCGCGTCAAAGCCGATTTCCCCGAGGCGGCGGCGGAACTCCTCGCGATCCGCGGGCATCCCCGGTCTCACCGTTTAGCGGCCGCGAAGTCGCGGGCATCGCGCTGCCAGATGCGCACCACGTGGGCCACGATGTCGCCCAGCGGTCGGGAATCGGTGAGCACCATTGTGCCGGCGCGGCGGTAAATCGGCTCGCGCGCGGCGTACAGGGTCCGGATGCGCTCCTCCGGGTTTTCTACCTCGAGCAGGGGGCGGTTGCGGTTGCGCGAGGTACGCGCGAGCACGGTCTCGAGCGAGGCGTGAAGGCAGACGACGACTCCCCGCGCCAGCAGGGCCTCGAGCATGCCCGGCTGCACGACAAGCCCGCCGCCACAGGAGATGACGGTGCGTTCGCCGGGATGGCCGCCCTCGATGAAGGACTTCTCCATCGCGCGGAACGCCGCCTCGCCATTCTGGGCGAAAATTTCCGTGATCGTCCGCCCTTCGGCGCGCTCGATCTCGTGGTCGCTGTCGAGCAGGCGGAACCCAATTCGCGTGGCGACGGCGCGCCCCACCGTGCTTTTGCCGGTGCCCATGAAGCCCACCAGGTACAGATTGACGTCCGCAGGTTCCATCGCGTGCGGCTTGAGGAGAACCGCCGGCTGCGTAGTTTGTCAGTCGAGAAACACGCATGAGCTTACCCGTCGCCAACCACGCCTTCGCCAGTGACAACACCGCGGGCATCTGTCCCGAGGCCTTCGCGGCCGTCGCGGCCGTCAACGAGGGGTGTCTCCCGAGCTACGGCGACGACGTTCACACCGCCGAGGCCCGCCGGTTGATCGCGGAGATGTTCGGGCGCGAATGCGACGTGCATTTCGTCTTCAACGGCACCGCCGCCAACGCCGTCGTGCTCGCGTCGCTCTGCCGCTCGCATCACGCGGTGCTCTGTCACGCGATGTCCCACGTCGAGACCGACGAGTGCGGCGCGCCCGAGTTTTTCACCGGCGGGGCGAAGCTGCTGCCGATGCCGGGCGACCTCGCCAAGCTGCGCGCCGAGGATCTCGGGCCTGTGTTGCACCGCGGCCACGGCATCCACTTCCCCAAGATCCGCGCCGTCTCCGTCACGCAAACGACGGAGCTGGGCACCTTCTACACGCCGGCGGAACTCGGCGCGCTGGGGGAGTTCGCCCGGACGCACGGGCTCGCGTTTCACCTGGACGGAGCGCGCTTCGCGAATGCCGCCGCCACCGCGCGCGACCGGGGGCTGACGCCAGCCGATATCTCGTGGCGGGCTGGCGTCGACGTGCTGTGTCTCGGCGGCACCAAGAACGGCCTGCTCAGCACCGAGGCGGTCGTCTTCTTCAACCGCGAGCTTGCGCGGGAGTTTGAGTACCGCGTCAAGCAGGCCGGCCAGCTCGCCTCCAAGATGCGGTTCGCGGGCGCCCAATGGGCGGCGGTTTTGCGCGATGGCGCGTGGCTGCGGCACGCGGATCACGCCAACCGGATGGCGCGTCTTCTGGCCGACGGGTTGCGGGGCCTCGGTCTGACGCTCATCGCGCCGACGGAGGCGAACGGGGTCTTCGTCGAAATGCCCGGTGCGCTCTCCCATGGTCTTGAGGCGCGCGGATGGCACTTCTATCGCTTCGTCGGCGATCACGGCTACCGGCTTATGTGCTCGTGGGCGACGAAGGAGGACGACGTCGCCGAATTTCTCACCGACGCGCGCGAGGTGCTGGTGTAGGCACCTTTAGGGGCCGGCTCGCCGCGCAGCTGCGAGGCTTTCGCGCAGCCGTTCGTCGCCGGGCCTGAGCCGCAGTGCGGTTTCAAACCGTTCCGCGGCCTCCTTCGCCCGGCCGGTGAGAAGCAGAACGTTTCCCAGATTGGCGTGCGCATCGGCGTCATCCGGACGAATCACCGCCAGGGCCGTGAAGTGGCGCTCTGCGGCAGCGAAGTCCTCGCGGCGGGCGGCCAACAGCCCAAGCCGGCGATGGGCCTCCGCGTGGTTGGGGTTGAGGGTAAGCGCGCGGTCGTACTGCGTCTTCGCCTCTTCATTTCTGCCGGTTCGTTCCGCCAGGCGTCCGAGCTGCGCGTGGGCCTCCGCGAGCTCCGGCTCA
>JAURJO010000384.1 GCA_030832235.1 Verrucomicrobiota bacterium | reverse complement strand
CGCATCCACCCCGTCCGCCAGATAGGCGGTGAAACGCGCAAAGCCATTCAGCACCTGCACCGTGACACCCATCCAGCCGCCGAATCCGAGCGATCCGTGGTTAAAACCGGGGGCGGTCGGAACCGCCCATGGACGTTTCAGGCTCGGGACGATCCGAGGCAAACCGCCTCGGCTACACCCAAGCCGGCGCCATCCGGGTGAATCAGCGTCCATCCGCGGTTGCCCCACAGCGGAGCGACTAGGGCTCGTCGTTCCGCCCGCCGCTCATCTCACGAGGCCGGCGAAAGCAGGCGCTCCAAGTCCGCCGGGGTGGTCACCGGAGCCTGACACGAAAACTCCTCGCAGGCGTAGGCCGTGGCGCGGCCCCCTACCGGCACCATCGCGCCGATCCAGGGCGCGCGGGCGGCCAGCCAGGACTGGCCCTCGCTGCCGTCGGCGGCCGCGACCGCCCGGTACGGACCAAACCTCGCGCCGACCACGCGAGCCATAGCCTGAAAATCCGCCGACTTGGGATCTCCGGCGATCACCACGTGCCGCGGCGGCTCCAGCGCTAATTCCAACGCGCACAGCATCTGTGGCATCACGTGCGGCGCGCGCGACCAGGTGTCGCGGAACGCCTCGAGCACGCGCCGGCCCCGCTCCCGGTACGGGTTTCCACCGGCGTCGGTCTCAAACCACGCGCCGAGCCGCAGCAGATTCATCGCCGCGACGCTCGACGGCGCCGGCTCCGCGCCGTCGTAGTCCTCCTTCAGGCGGATCACGATGCTGGTGTCCCAACCGGGCGAATTGAAGTACCCGCCGCTCGCCTCGTCCCAAAAGAGCTCGTCCATCTTGGCCTGCAGCCACACCGCCCATTGCAGCCAGCGCACGTCGAACGAAGCCTCGTGCAGGTCGAGCAGCGCCTGGATCAGGAAAGCGTAGTCCTCGGCGAAACCTTCCGTGAAGCCGCGCACGCTCTGCCGCCAGGAGCGGAAAAGCACGCCCCGGTTACCGTCGTGCAGTTCACGGGCGATGAAGTCGGCGGCGGCCGTCGCCGCCGCAAGATACTCCGCGTCGCCCAGCACGCGGTACGCCCGGGCGAACGCCGAGATCATGAGGGCGTTGCACGAGGTGAGTACCTTGTCATCGAGGTGCGGCCGCGGCCGCCGGGCCCGCGCGGAGCGCAGGCGCTCGACCACGGATAGCAACCGGTCGTTGGCCGCCTCCGGGTCGAGCCCGAATTGCCGTGCCGTTTCCGCGAGACTGCGGCGCTGGACGAGGATGTTCCGCCCCCGCAATTCCCCCTGCGGGTCAAGCTGCGCCGGCACGTTGCCCTGCTCCGACACGCCGAAATGCCACGCGGCAAAATCCGCATCATCTCCCAAGGCCGCGCGCAGCTCCGCGGGCGTCCAGACGTAGAACGCCCCCTCGGCATGGCCCGTGATCGCGCCCGTGGCGTCGGCCAACGGAGAATCGGCGTCCTCGGCCGTGAAAAAACCACCGCCCGGCGCGGAGAGGTCGCGGCTCACGTAGCCGAGGATGTCGCGCGCCAGCCAGGCGAAGCGTTCATCTCCGGTCGCCTGTCGCGCCTCCAGACAGTTCATCGCGATCTGCGCCTGGTCGTAGAGCATCTTTTCGAAGTGCGGAACGAACCAGCCGTCATCGACCGAGTAACGGTGGAAGCCGCCGCCCACGTGATCGTGGATGCCGCCGCGGGCCATCGCGCGCAGCGTCGACGTCGCGAGGCGCAGCGCCTCGGCGCCGAGCTCGCTGGTTCCACCCTGCAGGGCCGCGACCCTGAAAAGAAAGCTGAGGTTGGACGCCCGCGGGAACTTCGGCGCCCCGCCGAAACCACCGTTCCGCGCATCGAAGCTCTCGTGGTAGTGGCGGAAACCTTCCTCGAAGGCGCGTCCCGCGGCCTCCACCAAGGGCTCCGAGGTCTCCGCCCGACCGGGGCCCTCCGCGCGGGCCCGCAGCAGCCCAAGTGCGCGCTCGCCCTCGGCGACCAATTTCGCGCGTTCCTCGCGCCAGCCGCGGGCGATCGCCCGTAGCACCGTCGGGAAACCCGCGCGGCCGTGGCGGTCCTCCGGCGGGTAATACGTGCCGCCGTAGAAGGGTTTCAGATCCGGCGTAAGCCACGCGCTCAACGGCCACCCGCCGTGGCCGGTCATCGTCTGCACGTACGCCATGTACACGCGGTCGACGTCGGGCCGCTCCTCACGGTCGACCTTGATGCTGATGAAGTGCTCGTTGAGCAGCGCGGCGGTGGCTTCGTTCTCGAACGACTCGTGCGCCATCACGTGGCACCAATGGCACGTCGAATAGCCGATGCTCAGGAAGATCGGCTTGTCCTCGCGCCGCGCCCGCTCAAAGGCGGCGTCACCCCAAGGCAACCAGTCGACCGGGTTGTCGGCGTGCTGGAGCAGGTACGGGGAGGTCTCCCGGGCGAGGGCGTTGGGCATGACGGCGGAAGGACGCACAGGCCGGAGGCGGCCGCAAAGCCCAACCGCGAAAATTCCACGCCGGAAAGGCGGACCTCACCAACCCAGCACCCAGGCGAAGATGAGCGGCGCGACAATGGTGGCGTCGCTCTCGATGACGAACTTGGGCGTGCTCGCGGCCAGTTTACCCCAGGTTATCTTCTCGTTGGGCACGGCGCCGGAGTAGCTGCCGTAGCTGGTCGTGGAGTCGCTGATCTGCGAGAAATAGCCCCAGAGCGGGATGCCCTTCCGGCGCAGGTCCTGATGCAGCATCGGCACGACGCAGATCGGGAAATCACCCGCGATGCCGCCACCGATCTGGAAGAAGCCGATCGAACCCTCGCCCGTCTTCAACGTGCGGGCGGTGCGCGTGTACCACTCGGCCAGCACCGTCATGTACTCGATGCCGGTGCGCACGGTGTGGACGTT
>JAURJO010000048.1 GCA_030832235.1 Verrucomicrobiota bacterium | reverse complement strand
TGGGCCGGGCTGATTCCGCGGCCGGAGCGGCGGCGAACAAGGCGGCGGGCGTGAGGAGGACGACGATCCGGAGGCGGTGGAAAAAGCGCATGATGGGGCGGGGTGATTTCCGATTGGCGATAACGCCGGACGTGAATCAGGGTTTCCGGATGTTCGATCCCGTCGAAAAGCTCAAGGAGTTCATCCGTCATCCCAGCATCTCGGCCGACTCGGCCGCCCGCGACGGCATGCGGGGCGCGCAGGAGTTTGTCTCGAACCTCCTCGGTTCGCTCGGCTTCCAGGTGGAGGTGGTGCGAACCGAAATGCACCCCATCGTGCTGGCGCACCGTGGCGGCGACGCCTCGTGGCCGCACGTGGTCATTTACGGGCACTACGATGTGCAGCCAGCCGATCCGCTAAACCTCTGGCGAACCCCCGCTTTTGAACCGACCATCATCGGCAATCGGATCTACGGACGCGGCGCGGCGGACAACAAGGGACCGTTGCTGACCAACATCGCCGCCGTGGCGAAGGCCTTGGAGGAGAATCCGAGCCTGCCGCTCCGGATCACTTTCCTCATCGAGGGCGAAGAGGAGATGGGCAGTCCGAGTTTCCCGGCGTTCCTCGAGAAATACGCGCCGCGCCTCCGCGAGGCGGATTTTGTTTTCCTCTCCGACACGGCGTTGCCTAACGAGAACCAGGTCGTGCTCACCTGCGGGCTGCGCGGGCTGACGCTGTTTGACGTGCACTTGACCGGCGCGAAGGGTGACCTGCACTCCGGCCTGCATGGCGGCGTGCTGCGCAATCCGATCCAGGCGCTGGCGGAAATCCTCGCGACGCTGCACACGCCCGAGGGTCGCGTGAATGTCCCCGGTTTCTACGACGAGGTGCTCGACGTGCATCCGTGGGAGCGCGAGGAGTTGCGCAAACTCGGCACGGACGAGAAGGCGTACGCCGACTTCCTCGGCATCGACACATTCTACACGACACCCGGATTCAACCCGTTCGAATCGTCGCGCTTCCAGCCCACGCTAGAATTCAACGGCATCGGCGGCGGCTACCAGGGCGAGGGCACGAAGACCGTCATACCGAGCAAGGCGTTCGCAAAAATCAGCTGCCGCCTGGTGCCCAACCAGGAGCCGGACGTCATCAAACGTCGCGTGATGGACGCGATCCGCGCCCGGGTGCCCAAGGGCATCAAGCTCGAGTTTATCGACCAGCACAAAGGTGACCCCTACGTCGTGGTTCCTCCGGGGCGGAGCAACACGCCGAAGAATCAATCGCCGGTTCTCGCGCGCGCGTTCCGTGCCACGGAGCAGGCGGTCGGGGAGGTGTGGGGGCGTCCGCCGCTTTACCTGCGCGAAGGCGGCAGCGTGCCGATCATCGCCTCGATCAAGCAGGTAACCGGGCTGGATTCGATCATGCTCGGGCTGTTTTTGCCGGAGGATAACCTCCATGCGCCGAACGAGAGCTTCAATCTCGACGTCATGCGCAAGGGAACCGAGACCACCCGCCGAATCCTGCATGCGTTGGCGGCCCGCACGCGCTGAGCAGCGCTTAGCCGTCGTAAAAAAAGAAAGCCGCGGGTATTCCCGCGGCTTTTCGTTTTTGGTCGAAGCGATCTCGGATCAGAATGCCTTCGGCGCGGCAGCGGATGGATTCACCACGACAAGGCTTACGCGGCGATCCTTGGCCATCGTGGCGTCATCCGCGTTCTTCGCGGCCTCAAGACTGCCCTTCGACAGGGTCTCGAGACGGTCGGCCGGCACGCCGATCGACTGCAGGTATTTCCGCACGGCGGCGGCACGGCGATCGCCGAGACCGAGGTTGTACTCCGCGGTGCCACGCCAGTCGCAATGGCCCTCGAGGAGCAGACGGTGCGTGGGGTTCTTGTCGAGATACTCCTTGGCGACCTTGAGCTTCTCGCGCTCCGAGGGGCGGACATCGGACTTGTCGAAGTCGAACAGCACGGTCTGGGCCTGCAGCGCGGTGCGGTTGTGGCCATTGGGATCAAAGTCGGAACCGCGATCAACCAGCCCCGTCGTGTTCTGGCCGAATGAAGCGTCCGCCGGCGCCACCGGGCCGGCCGCCTGCGGACCGAGGACCGTCGACCCCGGGTAGGGCCTATCGGGCTTCTTGGAGCAGCCCGCGAGCGCGAGCGCGGCGACAGCCACCGGGAGGACGTAGGACTTCTGGGTGAGTTTCATGAGTAAAAGTGTCAGGGATCTCTCGGAGACCTATGCTAGAGCCTTGGGTGCGGCCGCAAGGGTTTTTGCGGCCGGGCGGATCACGGGGCGCCCGAGGAGACGATGCCTTGCTCCAGCGCGTAGCGGGTGAGCCCGGCCACGTCGTGGAGGTTGAGCTTCCGCATGAGATTGGTGCGGTGATTGTCGACCGTCTTGGCGCTGATCGCGAGCTTGGCGGCGATCTCCTTGGTGGTGTGGCTCTCCGCGACCAATTGAAGGATCTCGCGCTCACGCACGGTGAGTATTTCACCCGAAGGAGCGGCGCTGGGATGAGTCACCACCGTGCGGAGCAGCGAAGCAACCGACGGTCCGAAATAGGTCCCGCCTCGCGAAACCGCTTCCAGTCCCCGTTTGAACTCAAGGAGCCCCGCGGTCTTTTCCACGAAACCATGGGCGCCCGCCTCGAGCATCTGGCGCACCAGCAAGGGGCTTTCGTACCCGGAAAACACCAGAATGCGCATCGCGGGAAGTTTGGCGGCCACGCGCCGGAGCACGTCGACTCCGTTGAGCCCGGGGAGCTTGGCGTCGAGCACACACACATCCGGTTTTTTATCCAGGCAAAGCTGGACGGCGGACTGACCGTCTCCGGCCTCACCGACCAGCTCGTAGCCGGAATCGAGCTTCAGGATCTCAGCGATCAGCTCGCGGATGGCGGTCTGATCCTCGATCAGAACAAGGCGTTTCATGAAGGGGATGGGGGAAATTGGTGGGTCGACTGGGATTCGAACCCAGAACCAACGACTTAAAAGGACGCTGCTCTACCATTGAGCTAT
>JAURJO010000383.1 GCA_030832235.1 Verrucomicrobiota bacterium | reverse complement strand
GAAGTTCTCGACGGGGTAAAGCCGCGGCCCGCCGACGTGCGGCAGCACCATGTTGCCCTTCTCGCCGATGAACAACGAGCCGCTCTTGGGCAGATCGAGCTCCGCCGGCATTCCCGCCAGCTTGCGCTCCGGACGGAGGCCACCGTCGGTCCAGGTGACCTTGAGCTTGTCGCCGGCCGTGAACTCGGTGCCGGGGAAAACGTAGCGTACCGTCTCCGTCGTGGGCCAGATGTGGCGATTGACGCCGCTGTTCTCCGCCGCGACCGAGATCGGCGCGGTGAGCCCGAGCCCGGTGAAGACCGGATCGAGGATGTGGCAGCCGAAATCTCCGAGCGCGCCGCCGCCGAAGTCCTGCCAGTCGCGCCACGCGAACGGGTGGTAGAGCCCCGGGGAAAAAGGTCGCTCGGGTGCCGCGCCCAGCCAGAGGTTCCAATCCAGGCCCTCGGGCACGGGCGCCGCCTCCGCGGGTGGCTCCAACAGGCAGGTGCGCTCGTTGCCACCGACCGCCACCCAGGAGTGAACCTCCTTCACCTTGCCGATCACCCCCTCGCGCAGCAGGCGGGTCGCGAGGCGGTACTCCACCGCGGAGTGGATCTGGTTTCCCATCTGCGTGATCAGACCCTTCTTCTCCGCCCAAAGGCGCATCTGCCGGCATTCCCACACGGTGTGCGCAAGCGGCTTCTGGCAGAACACGTGCTTCCCCCGCTGCATCGCGGCCACGGCGACGGGCGCGTGCATGTGGTCCGGCGTCGCCACAATCACCGCGTCGACCGTGTCACCGAGCTTCTCCAACATCACCCGGTAGTCGGAAAAATGCGGTGTGCCGGGATGATCGGCGTCGGCCTTGGCGAAGGCCTTGGTGTCGACGTCGCAGAACCCTACGTAATGAACATTTGGATGCGAGGCCGTGCTGTGCAGGTCCCCGTAACCGCGGGCACTCACGCCCACGACCGCGAGGTGCACCTTCCCGTTGGGTCGCGCGGCGCGCAGGACCGCGGGGAAGGCCGCCGCCGCGGCCGCGCCGGCGGAAGCGGAACGAATGAAACGACGCCGGGAGATCCCGGCCGCGGTCGAGAGGGGGGTGCTCATGAATGCGGGGGCTGCCGCAGCGTCCGCCCGCCGCCCCGCCAGCGTCAAGCGCGCGCGCCGGCGGACACGGGGCGCTGGCCAATTCGCCCCGCTTCCTCACGCTGCGCCAATGCCCCTCCATCTCCCCGCCCTGCCCCGCCGTCATTTCCTCCAGAGCGTCCTCGCGGGCGCCACCGCCGCTCTCGCCGGCCGCCCGCTGCGCGCCGCCACCCGACCCGCCGTCGATCCGGATTTCTGGGCGCTGGTTTCCGACACGCACATCGCCGCCGACCCAACGCGGGTGGCGCGGGGAATCAACATGGCGGATCGGCTCGGCCGCGTGGTGGCGGAGATCGTCGCCGAAGGCCGGCGCCCCGCGGGGACGCTAGTCGACGGCGACCTCGCGCTGAACACGGGCGAGGCCGGTGACTACGCGGAATTCGCCCGGCTGGTGAAACCGGTGCGGGAGGCGGGCGTTCCGCTTTGGCTCGCGCTGGGCAATCACGACCACCGTGAGCGTTTCTGGGCCGGCGTTCCGGATTCGCGTCGCATTGCGGGAAATCTAGCCGACCGACAGGCGGCGATGATCCCCGCCGGTCGCGCAAACTGGTTTTTGCTCGATTCCCTAGACCGCACCAACTCCACCCCCGGCGTCCTCGGCGCGGCCCAGCTGCGCTGGCTGGAAGGCGCCCTCGACGCCCATGCGACCCAACCCGCGCTCGTGATGGTGCACCACAACCCAAACGGCCCCAGCAACAAGAACGGCCTCACCGAGACGGATGCCCTGATGGCGATCCTGCGGCCGCGGCGCCACGTGAAGGCGCACTTCTTCGGTCACTCGCACCGCTGGAGCCTCGAGCGCGACCCCAGCGGTATCCACCTCGTGAATCTGCCCGCGACGGCCTACCCGTTCGACCCGTCCCAACCCGCCGGCTGGGTCTCCGCCCGCCTCGCCGACACCCATCTCACCCTCGAGCTCCGCTCGCTCGACCCGGCCTTCGCCGACCACGGGAAAAAGCACCGCCTCGATTGGCGCACCTGACGCCCGCGCAAAGGGGTCAGGGCGTTCGTTGTTAAATCCCGAAATAAGAGGACGCAGTCACTTTAAAAAACGCGCCTGCAATCACTTCCCTAAATCGCGCAGTATCCAAAGACCCAAAACACTGAACGCCCTGACCCCTTTGGCTCACGGCCCAAATGGGGTCAGGGCGTTCGTTGTTTTTTCAGCGAGCAAGCACCTGCGGTTACTTCAAGGATCTGATTTTCAATCACTTCCCCAGGGCGCACTCACTTCAGGGGACCAATAACGCCGAACGCCCTGACCCCATAGACAGGCACATCCTTAACATTGAACGCCCTGACCCCTTAGGGTCAGCGGGAGAGGGTTGGGTAGTCGGTATAGCCCTTGGAGCCGGGACTGTAGAACGTGGACTGGTCAGGTTCCACGAGGGTGACTCCGACCTTAACGCGCTCCACGAGATCAGGGTTGCTGATGAAGTGATGTCCAAAGACGACCGCCGTGTAGGTCCCCGTGCTGACCGCCGGCGCGGCCTCACTCGGGGAAAATCCCATCCCTCCTAGCAAGGCTCCGCGGAAGGCGCCGCGCGCCGCCGAGACCACATCACCCTTCTGCACGCCGAAGAAATCACCACGCATGAGATCAAGAAAAGCGATGCCGCGCCGATCCAACTCGCCGGCGACGTACCGGGTCAGACCGACCGGGTCGCTATCCCGCATGTCGTTGAAGCTATTGAGCGGTGAGATACGCACCCCAACGCGGCCGGCGCCCCAAACCGTGATGACAGCGTCGACTACCTCCAAAAGCAGACGGGCTCGGTTGGCCATCGCACCTCCGTAGGGTCCTGAGCGGCGGTTGCTGCCATCGCGCAGAAACTGGTCGAGCAAATAGCCGTTGGCACCGTGCACCTCGACCCCGTCGAAGCCGGCCGCCTTCGCATTCTCGGCGGCACGCCGGAATCCGGCCACGATCCCCGGCAACTCGTCATCACGCAGCTCGCGCGGCGTCTCGTAGGGTTTCTTGCCCTCGGGCGTGTGAATCTCGTCGTTGGCGATCGCGACCGCACTCGGGGCAACCGGCTGCGCGCCGCGATTCAGAAGCGAATGACAGGCACGCCCGCCATGCCAGAGCTGCAGCACGATCCGGCCGCCCTTGGCGTGCACCGCATCCGTTACTCGCTTCCAGCCGGCCACCTGAGCCGCGGAGTAGATTCCCGGCTCTGCGCCTCCAAAGGCGGAGTTTCCCTCTATCGCCATCGTGGCCTCGCAAATGATGAGTCCCGCCGAGGCACGCTGGGAATAGTACTCGGCCATGAGTACTCCGGGAACGTGTCCGGGCTCGGCGCGGCAGCGCGTGAGCGGCGCCATCACGATGCGATTCGCAATCGTGATTGATCCAAGGCAGGTCGGCGTGAACAGGGAGGCGTGGTGCATGAAGCGGGCGACGCTACCGACGGCGTCCCGGAAATCAACGGCCGCGCGGAGACTCCCGCGCCGGCGTATTCAGCCTCCCTGAGCCCGCTCTCAGGGATCGACGTCGTATACCTCGACGATACCGACCCCGGTGGCGTTGCCGACTCCGGAGAGCTGCACCGTGTAGGCACCGGGTGGCAGCATGACGATCATCGCGGAATCCCGGCTGTTGGCGGCAAACGGGAAGGCACCAGCGGCATTGGCCGCCGTCGTGATGATCGGAGCGTCCTCGCCCGAAGCCCAATTATCGTTCGACCGCACCGCTTGCCCTGATGCCTGGTCGACCAAGCGAAGCTGGGGATCGGCAAGCACTCCGGGAACGCCAAGGGCAGCGAGCGTCGGGCCCGCGCCACGGATGAGCATGCGCCGACTGACGGAACCGGTGACCACAAAGCCCGCGATAAGCTGATCCGAACCCGTACCGACAAAGCCGCGGGTCGAAACGTTGGCGGCCTTGGGACCGGCCACTCCGCCCTGCGTGACGTCGTACACTTCAATGAGGACTACGCCGCTGGCATTAGGAGTGTTCGCGGGAACCGTAGCCTGAACCGTGTAGGGTCCGGGCGGGAGCGTCGCCAGCACCGCGGCATCGCGGGAATTGTTAGGCAAGGCGAAGGCACCGGCGCGCTGAGCGGCCTGCTGGATCGCCGTGACCTGCGCGGCACCCGCAGCCTGCGTGCCCCAGTCATCGTTGGTGAGCACGGGGTTCCGATTGTTGCCGGCGTAGACCTCGAGGCCCGGATTCGCGAGCGCGGTCGTGATGTTGAAAGGAGCGGTCGAAAGCGTCGGCCCCACCACGCGGATCAACATTTGCCGTGTCTGGGCGGCGGTGCCGGTGACCACAAAGCCTCCGATAAGCACATTGGCTCCGCCCGCCGTCACGCCGCGCGTGGAGATATTGGCGAGCCGGGTGGTGGCGTTGGACAAGCTCAGGGTTGCGGCATCGCTGGTGGCGGTCGCGGCACTGCTCGTGATCGCCACGGTGTAGCTGCCGGCGTTGGCCGCGGAGACGTTGGTGAGGCTCAGGATTGAGCGGGTCGCACCGGGGATGGGGGCGCCGTTGAGCAGCCACTGGTAAGCCAGCGGCGGGGCGCCGATGGCCTCCACCGAAAAGATCGCTCCGGAGCGCGGAGAAACGGTGAGTGTCTCCGGCTGCTTCGTGATCGTGACGTAACGGTAGGTGTAAAGGGTGTCCTTGAGCGCGGCCTCGGCCATGGCCTTGTCGTCGGGCAGGGCCTCGAGTTTGGCGATCGCGGTCGCGATCTCGTCGGGCGTCATCGTCACGCTCGGTTTGTCGAGCTGGTAGAACAGGGCCGCGGCGCGGGCCTTCCGGAAGAGCGCGGTGTTGGTCGAATTCGTGTTGGTGATGAACTCGGCGATCGCACCGTTAAGTCCTTGGTTGGCGTAACCACGACCGAGGGTCGGCGAGAGTACATTATTGCTGCGGAACTGCACCCGGTTCAGAGCCGACGGCGCACCAAGACCGGCGTTGGCGTAGAGGCGGTTCAGGAAGACCTCGGCCGGGATCGAGCTGAGCGGATTATCCAGCAATTGGGTCGTCGGAATGACGCCGTACTTCGCGAAATACTCGGTGGAGAAGAGGATCGAGCCGACCGCTCCGGAAAGGCTGCCACGGGCGGTCGCAACGTAGGAAGCGTAATTCGACGGAGTCGGCCACTGCCCCATCAGGACGTAGTAGGTCGCGAGCAGGTTCACGGGAGGCGTGAAACCCGTCTCCTTCATCAGGGTCACCACCAGGTCGGCGCGCTGCAGGGTTCCGGAGGAGATCCGCGCGTCGAGGTCGTCGAACACGAGGGGATTGATGGAGGTGGTGTTAGCGATGTCCTGGTAGGACTGAAGGATGAACGCGGCGCTCTCCTGGATCGGATTGTTGCGGCGGACGACCACCGCCACGGGTGCCGAAATAACGACGTTGCCGGTGTTGTCGGTCGCCACGCCGTAAATGCTGAAGTTGCCCGAGGTGGTGGGAGTCCACGTGATCTGGAAACTCGTGCTGGCGTTGGACGAGGAGCCGAGGCTGCTGCCGTTGGCAAAGTACTGCACCGAGGTGACGGTACCGTCGGAGTCACGCGCATTGGCGCGCAGCTGGACCTGCCGGCTGAAGGCCGCGTTGGTCGTCGACGGCTCGATCGTGATGGTCGGCGGAATGCTGGAGGCCGCCACAAGGCTCACAAAAGACGTGCCGGAAGCGACGACGTTGCCGGAGTTATCGGTCGCCCGCGCCACGACCTCCACCGAACCCGGGTTGATACCGGCAAAGCTGGTCTGAGTGCGCCAGGTGTTCGCCGCCTGGTCGCGCACCGCCTGGCCCACGCTGTTACGGTTGACGAAGAACTCGACCCCCACGACCGAACCGTCGGAGTCGGCCGCGGTGGCGGTGAGATTGACGGCCGAGGCAGTCGTAACGCTGCCCGGCACGCTGATGCTAATCGTGGGGGCGATGCCCACGAGCTCGTTTACCACCACCTGACGGGAGACCGTGCTCGTGTTCTGGACTCCCGCAACGGTGGCCTGGGTGACCAGCGTGTAAGTGTCGGCGGTGGTCGGCGTCCAGATCGCCCGATAGGTGGTGGTGGTGCCGACGCGCACGCCGTTGATCTGCGTGCGCGTGCCGTTATTGCCGGTGGCGATGAAGACCAGCGTCGGAACCAGCGTGGTGCCGGTGGCGCGGGCCGTGCCCTCGAGGAAGACGGGGGCGTTGATGGTGGTGACCGTCGCGTTGTTCGCCGGCTGCGCGAGGGCGGTGTCGGGCGCGTTGACGGCGTTGACCTGGACCAGGACGGATGGCGAGGCAACGGCCGTGTTACCGGTGTCGTCGATCGCCACCGCGTACATGTTGTACCGGCCGGGGGTGCTGGCGTTGTAGGTGAACACGCTCTGCCCGGAAACCGGATTACCAATGTTCTGCACCGCGACGCCGTTGGCGTAGAGGGAGATCTGGGTGACGGTGCCGTCGCTGTCGCTGAAGAATGGCGCGAAAAAGATCTGGCTACCCTGCGTCACCGTGGTGTTCGTGATCGCGGCAAAGGAGATTGTTGGAGCTGCGCTCGTGGCGGGATTGATGGCGAGGTTGGACGTGGCCGAGACGGTCTGGTTGTTGTTGCTGTCGCGCGCGATGGCGTAGAGCGGCAGGATGTACTGCGACGGGTTGTTGGGGTTGACCGGCGCGGAGGCGAAGTCGATGCGGCTGAAGTCGTAGGTGAGCCGGTAAAGATTCGTCGCCTGCTCGCGCGCCGCGAGGCCGATGCTCTGGTCGTTCAGGAAGAACTCGACGTTATTGATCGACGTGTTCACGCCGTTGGCGAAGGCGTTGGCGATGAAGTTCACCTGCGAGAGCGTCTGCAGGCCCGGTCCGGGGATCGGCGAGGTGGCGATGGTCACGGTCGGCGGGGTGCAGACGGCGTTGGCGATCACCACATTAACCGCG
>JAURJO010000382.1 GCA_030832235.1 Verrucomicrobiota bacterium | reverse complement strand
CGCGCTGCCGGAACCCACCCGCCCCGCAAAGATCGGACCCGAACTCGGTTTCGGCTGGGTGGTGGGCGATGCGCTCGAAGAGCCGGTGCTGCTCATCAAATGCGCTTGGGGTGGCAAAAGCCTCGGGGTCGACTTCCGTCCGCCGAGCGCGGGCCGTCCGCCCTACTCCCTCGGTGCGAAGCAGGACGCCGCCGTCACGCAGGACCCGGCGATCGTCGGCCGCTATTATCGCGAGATGATCGCCCTCACGCGGGCCGCGCTCGCCCGGCTCCCGGAGCTCGTGCCCGGCAGCGATGGCCGGTTTGTGCTCGCCGGCTTCGCGTGGCACCAAGGCTGGAACGACCGCGTCAACGACCAGTTCACGGCCGAGTACGAGGTGAACCTCGCCCACTTCATCCGGGACGTGCGGCGCGAGTTGGGGGTGCCGGCGCTACCATTCGTGATCGGGGAGACCGGCATGACCGGTCCGACCGAGAAGCATCCGCGCGCACTCGCCCTCATGCGGGCGCAGGCGGCGGTGGCGGCGCGGCCGGAATTCAAGGGTAACGTCGCGTTTGTCGGCACTCAGGCGTTCTGGCGCGAAGTCGCGGACTCCCCGAACAACCAAGGCTACCACTGGAACTCCAACGCCGAGACCTACACCCTCATCGGAGAGGCGATGGGCGAAGCCATGAAGCGCCTGCTGGGTATTCCGTCACGCCCGTGAGCTGGTGGCCGGGGCGCCGAGCCGCGGTTGCTTTCAGCTGCCCGGCGTCACCGTGCGTTTGAACTCCTCGATCGCGCGGCGCATTGCGGCGGTGATCTCCGGTTTTTCCAACGCGAGGTCGCGGGTCTCCTTCAGATCCTCCCTCAGGTTGTAGAGCTGCGCCTCGCCGTCTTTCAGGATCATCTTCCAATCCCCGCGCCGCATCGCGGTGCCGAGCTTGGGCTCATAGCCGAAAAACAAGTCACGGGCCGGCAACGGTTCCCCGGCGAGCCAATGCCCTCGGACGCTGATACCATCCAGGTTCGGCGGCGCTTTCGCGCCGGAACCCGCGATTTCCACGAGGGTCGGGAATAGGTCGAAACCGGCCATCAGGGCGTCCGATCGCGTCCCCGCCTTGATCCGGCCAGGCCACCACGCGACCGCGGGCACGCGATGGCCTCCTTCGTAATGGCTGAACTTGGTGCCGCGGTAAGGCCGCGGCCGCGGCGCCATGCCCACGTCGCCGTTATCAGACCAGAAAAACACGAGGGTGTTCTCCGCCAGAGCGAGCTCTCCGAGGGTGTCGAGCACCCGGCCCACGCTTTGATCAAGGTCTTCGATAAGCGCGCGGTAGCGCGAACGGTTAACTTCCCCGACGCTGTTCTGCTTCCAGTCCGCCGCTCGCGTCTCCGGAGTGTCGGCGCGCGTCTGATACGGGTTGTGCACCGCCTGATGGCCGATGTGCAGGAAGAACGGCCGGTCGCGGTTCCGCCGGATGAAGTTCACGCTGCGCTCGGTGATGATGTCGGTCGAGTAGCCCTCGACGTTCTCCACCTTGAGCCCGTTGCGCCATGCCTGGTGGCGGTGGTAATCCGCGCCGCCGTTCAGAAAGCCGACGAACTCGTCGAACCCGAGCCGCGTCGGATTCGATTCGTCGAGGTGCCCGCAATGCCACTTGCCGAAAAGAGCCGTCGCGTAGCCGGCCTGCCGCAGCACCTTCGCGAGGGTTGGCGTCTCGGGAGGCAGGCCTTTCTCCGAAGCGTCGCGGCCGACGATCACATCCACGATGCCGGCCCTTTGTTGGTAGCGCCCGGTGTGGAACGCCGCGCGCGTCGGACTGCAGACCGAGGAATTGGAGTGAAAATCCGCGAACATCATCCCCTCCCGCGCCATGCGGTCGATCCGCGGTGTCCGCACCCAGCCGTCGTAAAGGCTGATGTCACCGCAACCAAGGTCGTCGGCGAGGATGACGATGAAGTTCGGCGCGCGCTCCCCGCTGGCAGCCCTCGCGACGGACAACGCGGCCATGAAAAGCACCGGGAGGTGAAGGAGGAGGCGCATCGGATGCGTTAAGCAACCCCGACCCTGAGGGCGCCGGAGCTCCGCGCAAAGCGGTAATGCATTGATCGCGCGGACGGCGCGCATGCATGTTCCAGCATGGATCTCCGCCGCGGATCCGAAAAACCCCAGCGGACGCCCACTCCCCATGCCCGTCGCCCCACGTTTTGGAGTCCGATCCGCCTTCCTGCGAAAACTTGGTGTGTTCGCAGTCATGGCGGCGGCCGGGATCTATTCATCCCTCCCCCTTTCGGCCGCTGGCACGGACTTATCTCCCGTGCAGGCGACGGCGGTAGCGTTTGTCACGGAGACTGCCGGCGGGCGCACGGTCTGGCGGCCAACCAATCGCTACCTTGGGTTTCAGATTCCGAAAAACTTCGCGCCCAACACGCGGGTAACGATCGAAGTGGAGTACCTCGACGCGGGTTCCGGCCGGCTCTTCGCGGAGTACGACACCCACGGAACCCTCCCGAACGACATTTATCGCGACGCGGAGGTGCACACACGTTCCAGCCGGATCGACACGGGCACTTTCGTGAAATCCTACCAGGTTTTCGAGGTGCCGGTCCTGACCCGCCGTCAAGCTGGCGCCTGTGATTTCCGGCTCACGCTGCTGGAAGGCGACGCGACGCCGCTGCAAGTGGCCGCTGTGCGCATCACCGCGGGACTCTTCGACGATGAACGTCTCCATTACGCCGCGAGTCGCCCGTGGCTGGGCGGATACAACGGTCCCACCCTCGACACCTTCCCGAACACCTCCCTCGACCAGAAAATCATGGTGGGTTATCAAGGCTGGTACCGGACTCCCAACGACTGGGACGACCGCGGCTGGGCCCACTGGACGCGCTCCACGACGAATCCCCCCAACACCTCGCAGCTTCCCAGCTCCAGCAATCTCACCGTCGACCAATGGCCCGATCTGACGGAGTTGTCCCCGGCGTCGCGTTATCGCGCCGGCAACCTTCTCACTAAAAGCGGCAAGCCGGCCGAATTGTTCTCCTCGACGGACAAGGAAACGGTGCGGAATCACTTCCGCTGGATGCGGCTCCACGGCATAGACGGCGCGTACCTTCAGCGGTTCGTCACCAAACGGAGTCTCGCCGTCAATGGCGGCACGGAGTTCGTGCTCCACCACGTGCGGGAAGCGGCCAACCTCGAGGGTCGCATCTGGGCGATCGAGTACGACATCAGTTCCCTCGACACGGACTACAGCGCCGATCGCTCCGAGCGGTATGACACCATCGTCGCGGACTGGAAATGGCTCGTCGATGAGACGAAGCTGCTGCGCGATCCGCGTTATGCGCGCCACGGGGGCAAACCCGTTGTGTTCATCTGGGGCTTCTCCGTACCGGACCGCGATTTCACCGCCGCAGAGGCCAATCGGATCGTGAATTTTTTCAAGCGTGACCCCGTATACGGCGGCAATCACGTGATCGGCGGCGGCCCGAACACGTGGCGCACGCAGACGGAGGCCTCCGGCTGGCCCGAGCATTACCGGCTCTACGACGAGTTTCTGGCCTGGCAGCAGCGAGGCTCGACCGCGCTGACCGCGGACAAGGATCGGCTGGCCACCTGGGGCATAACCCAAGTGCCGCACGTGTGGCCGGGGTTCTCCTGGCACAACCTGAAGTTCTACGCGCCGTTCCGCCAGTACACGGATCGGGCCGGCGGGCAGTTCTACTGGGATCGCATCTACGAAGCGCTGCGCCTCGGCACATCCCGGCTCTTCGTGGGCATGTTCGATGAATACGATGAGGGCACGGCGATCATGCCCATGAGCGACGACCCTCCGGAGCCCTTCGGTGCCTACGGTTTTTTTGAGACGAACAAAGGCCGTCCGGGGGACTGGTGGCTGCAACTCACGAAGGCGGCCAAGGAGGTCATGCTGGGGACCCGGGCGTTGTCTCCGAGCCTGCCTTCCCCCGAAAGCCTGCCGCCCGACCGGGTCGCCCTCGGCACGCCACCGACCATCGTGGCCCAGCCCAAACCCCAAGCGATCACAGCCGGGGGCAACGGACTCGTTTCGGTCTTCGCAGCGAGCGCCACACCGTTCACCTATCAATGGTATCGCGATGGCACCTCGCTGCCCGGAGCCACCGGCGCCAGCCTCCTGCTCCCGAATGCGCGCGCGACTGCCGCAGGAAGCTACCGTGTTGTGATCACGAACTCCGCGGGTCGAACCGAGTCCGCGGCGGTTGAACTGGATGTCTTCGGCCTCGGGCGCCTTTCCAACCTCTCCGTTCTCACCACCCTTGACGCCACGAGCCCGCGATTCATCGCAGGCACGGTCATTGGTGGAGCGGGAACAAGCGGTAACAAGCCCCTGCTGATCCGCGCCGCGGGTCCTTCGCTTGCCCCGCTCGGAGTTCCGGCGGTCCTTGCGGATCCAAAGCTTGAGATCTACTCCGGAGCGAGCGCCACAGCCGCGAATGACAATTGGGGCGGCACCGCCGCGCTCATCACTGCATTCAACGCCGTCGGAGCGTTCCCGTTTGCCGCCTCCGGCTCCCGCGACGCCGCCGTTTTCCAGCCCGCGATGCCCCCAGGCGGCCACACAGTGGAGATCAGCGGAGTCGACGGAGCGACCGGCGCGGTGATTCTCGAACTCTACGATTCGACACCTTCGTCGCAGTTGACCGCCCGGACCCCAAGGCTCGTCAACGTCTCGGTCTTGAAGCAGATCAACGCGGGCGAGAAGTTGATCGCCGGATTCACCCTTGGCGGGGTCGTGCCAACGCAGGTCTTGGTGCGTGCCGTCGGACCGACCCTCGGAACCGCCCCGTTCAACCTTGGAGGCGTCATGACGGATCCAACCGTCGAGTTGTTCACCGGCCAGACTGCAACCGCCGGCAACGACCAGTGGGAAACTCCCTCGGGAGTCGGCGCCGCCACCGCGGCCCAGCTTTCTAGAGCGTTCCAACAAGTCGGCGCGTTTGCGCTGCCTCCCGGATCGAAGGACGCAGCCTTGTTGGCGACGCTGCCTCCCGGAAGTTACACCGCCCAGGTCGGTGGGAGCGGTGGCGCTGGCGGGATCGCCATCGTGGAGATCTACGAGGTGCCCTGATCAGGGCTGGTCCGAGGTCGCGTGTACCCGGAGACGGCGCCATCCGAGGCCGGAGCAATTCGGATCCACCCCTCACCCGCGCTCGTCACTCAATCCGCCCAACGAATCGCTTGACGCCCGAATCGGCCACTCCTTACCTCGAACCTTTACAACACCCGGCCGGCTCCGTTTCCGCGGCGCCGCCATCACCGCGAAACGCTTCCTCCCATGGCCAATCCGAAACGCAAACAGTCCAAACGCCGCAGCGCCAACCGTCGCGCCGCCAACGCCTTCCGCGCGCCGGAGTTCGCCAAGGATCCGACCGATGGCTCCCTGTTCCGGCCTCACCGCGTCAACCCGAAGAACGGGATGTACCGCGGCCGCCAGGTCTTGAACGTCGAGGTCTGAGCCCGCGCTCGGCCTCCCCTTCTCTCCTTTCTCACCGGCGATGGCTGAGTCGTCCGCCGCGAGCCGTCGCATCGCCGTGGACGCCATGGGCGGCGACCTCGGCCCCGCCGAGGTGGTCGCCGGAACGAAGCTGGCCATGGGCCAGCGTCCCGACCTGAGCCCGATCACGCTCGTCGGCGACCGCAATGTCTTGGAGCCGCTGCTGCACGAGCATGGTCTGCACACCGGGCCTCGGCTCGAGATCCACCACGCGAGCGAGGTGATCACGATGGAGGACAAACCTCTCGCCGCCCTGAAGCGGAAGAAGGACTCCTCCATGGTCCGGGCCATCGAGCTCGTCCGCGACCGCCAAGCCGCGGTCGTGGTGAGTTGCGGTAACACCGGAGCGCTCATGGCGGGCGGCACCCTGCGTCTTCGCACGATGGAAGGCATCGCGCGACCCGCTCTGGCCGCCGTCGTTCCGCGCCAGGGCGGACACTTCGTACTCATCGACGCCGGCGCCAACCCCGACGCCACCGCCGAGCACCTCGTCCATAACGCGATCCTCGGCAGCCACTACTGCCGGGTGATGCTGGGCATCAAGAATCCGAGGGTCGGCCTGATGACCATCGGCACCGAGGAGGGCAAGGGCACACCGTTGATCACGGAGACCAACGACCTGCTCCGCCGCCTCACGGGCGTGATCAACTACGCGGGTCCCATCGAGGGCTTCCATGTCTTCGCGGAGCACGTCGACGTCGTCGTCTGCGACGGCTTCGTCGGCAACATCATGATCAAGAGCTGGGAATCGCTGGTGCGTTTCTTCTCGAGCATGATGAAGGAAGAATTGAAGGCCAATCCCCTGCGTGCGACCGGCGCGCTCCTCTCCAAGGGCGCGTTCGACGCGCTCAAGGAACGCATAAATCCCGAGCGCTACGGCGGCGCCCCCCTGCTCGGCTTGAACGGCAACATTTTCAAAGCGCACGGCTCCTCCAACCGCCGCTCGATCCGCAGCGTGATCGTCGCGGCCGATGAGATGATCCGCGCCGACATCAATCTCCGCATCGGGACCGACGTGGCCCGCGCCAACGCCCTGCTCGCCGAGCCCGCTGCCGCGGCCGAAGCGAACTGATCGCCCGGACCGATGCCCGCCCTTTCCACGGTGATTCTCGGCACCGGCTCGTACGCGCCGTCGCGGATCATGACCAACGACGAACTCTCCCAGTTCGTCGAGACTTCCGACGAATGGATCCGCACCCGCACCGGCATCCGTGAACGGCGCATCGCAGCTCCGGCGGAAAAAGCCTCCGACCTCGGGGCGGAAGCCTCCCGTCGCGCACTCGCCGACGCCGGTCTCACCGCGGCCGACATCGACCTGCTTGTCGTCGCCACCTTCACGCCCGACCAGCCGCTGCCGTCGTGCGCCAGCCTGTTGCAGACCAAGCTCGGCATTCCCACCCGGGCCGCGTGTTTTGACGTCAACGCCGCCTGCACCGGTTTCCTATACGCCCTCGACGCCGCCAGCGCGATGATCGCCTCGGGCCGCTACCGCCGCGCCCTCGTCGTCGGCACGGAAAAACTGTCGGACGTCGTCGATTGGGAGGACCGGACCACCTGCGTGCTCTTCGGTGACGGCGCGGGTGCCGCGGTGATCGGCCCCTCCGACGAATCCGGACGCGGCCTGCTCGGCAGCCTGCTGGGTTGCGACGGCAACGGAGCGGACCTCCTTTGCATCCCCGGCGGCCCACGGGATCCAGCATCTCCTCCCGGCTCCCGTAGCGATCGGCTGCAGATGAAGGGGCGCGAGGTTTTCAAGCTGGCGGTGCGCTGCATGGACGAATCAGCGCGTGACATTTTGGAACAACAGGGCGTCCGCGCGGATCAGATCTCGCTCGTGATCCCCCATCAGGCCAACCAGCGCATCATCGATGCGATCGCGGAGTACCTTGAGCTGCCCGCCGAGCGGTTCTTCGTGAACGTGGACCGGTTCGGGAACACTTCGGCCGCCTCGATCCCGATCGCGCTCGACGAGGCCCGGCGCGCGGGCCGCATCAAGCGCGGCGACCTGGTGCTGCTGGTGGCGTTTGGGGCGGGCTTGACCTACGGAAGTGCGTTGCTTCGCTGGTAAAAATTTCTCGATGCGTCTCTTGCTGAACCGGCTCGCCCTTGTCCCAAGCCTCCTGCTGGTCCTGGCCGGTCTGACTTCCGCCTCCGCGCGGGCTGACCTCGTCTGGACGCGCGCCACGGGGTGGACCGTGGAGGGTGGCGCCCTCAGCGGATTGGCCGGGGCCGAAGGCCGCAACGCGCTGGACCAGATGAACAAGGCGCGCCTCTCCGAGGATGACGGCAGCAATCGCAGCGCGATCCGCACCTATCAGGCCGTCGCTAAGAAATATCCCAACTCCATCTATGCCCCCGAAGCCCTTTACCGCTCGGCCCGTCTCCGTTTGAAGGGACAGGACTACGCGAAGGCCTTCGAGGATTTCCAGTCGGTGCTCAGCCGTTACCCGAACACCCGTCGCTTCAATGAGATCGTCGGCGAGCAGTACCGCATCGCCAGCGCCATGCTCGATGGCGCGCGCGGCCGCATGCTCTGGGGTATGCTCCCCGGGTTCGCGCAGCGCGACAAGGCCCTCGAGTTCTTCGAGACCATCCTGAGCAACGCGCCCTACAGCGACTACGCCCCTCTTTCGCTGATGAACATCGCGCGCGGACACCAAAAGCTCGGCAACACCGAGAACGCGATCGATGCCCTGGACCGCATGATCAACAGCTACGGCCAGAGCCTGCTCGCACCCGACGCCTACCTGAAGCTCGCTCAAACCCACGCGTCGCTCGTCGACGGTCCATTTTACGACCAAGGCGCGACCAAGGAATCGATCACCTATTTCACCGACTTCATGCTTCTGTTCCCGGGGGATGGGAACGTGGGCGTCGCCGAAAAAGGCCTCGACGGCATGAAAACCATGCTCGCCGAGAGCAAGATCCGCATGGCGGATTTCTACTTTTACAAGCGCTCGAACTACAAGGCGGCCCGGGTCTTTTACAACGAGGCCATCACCGCCTATCCGGAGTCGGCCGTCGCCGCCAAAGCCAAGGCGCGTCTCACCGAGGTCGAGGCCAAGGCCAGCGGCCAGCCCGCCCCCGCGAAAGCGCAGGCGGCGGAGCCCGCGAAGAAGAAGCGCTTTTTCTTCTTCTGAGCGACGCGGCCGCGACCGCCATGCTACGGCTCACGCCCGCGATCGGCCTGCTCCTCGCCCTCTCGCTCGGCGTCACAGGCTGCTCGCGCTACCAGCTCGGAACCGGCGCCAAGCCGGCTTTCGGCTCACTCTCCGTCGAGCCGGTCGTCAACCGCACCGCCCTGCCGCAGGCCGAGGCCGTTTTCTCGGCGCGCCTCCGCGAGGCCTTCATCCGCGACGGCCGAGTGCCGACCGTAAGCAGTGGTGGTGCCGCGACCCTGACCGTCGCACTCACCGATTTCCGTCGGGAAGTCGCGGCCGTCCGCGAAGGCGACACCGGCCTCGCCCGCAAATTCAACCTCACCCTCACCGCCAGCGCCACGCTGCGGGACAACGGCTCCGGACGTATCCTCTGGGATCGCCGGTCTTTCACCGTGACCCGCGAGGCCTTCACCGACGGCGGCCAGCTGCAATCGGAATACCAGGCCCTCCCGCTGATCGCCGAGGCGCTCGCGCAACGCGTCGCCTTGGCCGCCCTCGACACGTGGTGATCCTCCCGCGATGAGCGCACTCTCCCCCATTCTCGCGCCCTCCCTGCTCGCGGGCGACCATGCCAACCTCGCGGCCAGCGTGTCGCGCGTGGCTGATGCAGGACTCGATTGGCTCCACCTCGACCTGATGGACGGCCACTTCGTGCCCAACCTCACCTTCGGGCCCGAGACGCTCGCGGCGCTACGGCGTGCCGGTTGCCGCCTCTTTTTCGACACGCACCTGATGCTCGCCGAGCCGCACCGGTACATCGATGCGTTCGCCAAGGCAGGCGCGAATCTCATCAGCGTTCACATCGAGCCGTCTTGCGATCACGCCGCGACACTCGCTCGGATCCGGCAACTCGGATGCCAGAACGGCATTGTGCTGAACCCCGGGACGCCGGCGGAAGCCATCCTTCCCGTGCTCGACCAGGTCGACCTCGTACTGGTCATGACGGTGCAGCCCGGCTTCGGCGGTCAACCCTTCCGCCGCGACATGCTGCCCAAACTAAGGCAAATCGACACGTGGCGCCGCCAGCGCGGCCTTAAGTTCCGCTTGGAAGTGGACGGCGGTATCGATCTCGCCACCGGCCGCGAATGCCGCGAGGCAGGCGCCGACACGTTCGTGGCTGGCACATCGTTCTACAAGGCGACCGACGCCCGGGAGTTCGTCGCCAGCTTCGCGGGACTCTGATCAACCCATCCGATCGCTCGCATTGATCAGGAGCCGGCGCCGCGGGCGATCTCCTCGGCGCGACGGTAGTTTCCGCGAAAGGCATCCGCCAGTTCGCGGGCCAGTTTGGCCTCATCGACGCGGTTACGCGCGTTCATGCGTTCGCGGATGATCCCCGTGGTCTTTTCGTAAGCTACCGCGGAAAGATCCTGCATGGCCGCCAGCGCCTGGGCCTTTCGCTCGCCCTCCGCCGCCTGAATGGCCGTCCATGCCGCGCGCAGCTCGGCGTGGGTGTCCTGGCACATCACGCGGAT
>JAURJO010000381.1 GCA_030832235.1 Verrucomicrobiota bacterium | reverse complement strand
GCAGCGGGCGTTGGCGGCGGTCGCGAGCTGAAAGCTCAGACGCTGCAGAGCTTCACCGCGGCGCGCAGGGAGGTGAGCGGATCGCGCTTGGGCAGGAACTCCTGGCCGACGAACCCGCGGAAACCGGTCGCCTTGATCGCCCGCATGATGGGCGGGTAGGTGAGTTCCTGCTCGTCCTGCGGCTCGAACTCGTTGCGGCCCGGGTTACCCGCGGTGTGATAGTGCGCGATGTAGGGCGCGCTCTCGCGAATCGTGCGGATGACGTCCCCCTCCATGATCTGCATGTGGTAGATGTCGTAGAGCAGCTTGAAGTTCGCCGAGCCGACGCGCTTGCACAGCTCGACGCCCCACGCGGTGTGGTCGCACATGTAGTCCTTGTGGTTCACCTTGGAGTTGAGGAGCTCCATGACGAGTGTCACACCGCGCTTCTCGGCTAATCCGACGATCCGCTTCAGGCCCTTCGCGCAGTTCTCGAGGCCCTGCTGGTCGTCCATCTTCTCCCGGTTGCCGGAGAAGCAGATGACGTTTTGGAAACCGCCCTCGGCGACCTTCGGGATGTGGGATTCGTAGAGTGAAACCAGGGTGTCGTGGTGCTCGACGCGGTTCCACGCCTTGTTGATGCCGCCGACGGTGACGCCCTGCGGGGTCTTGCCGCTGGGGTTGCTGACCATCGCGCAGTGCAACCCGTGTTTTTTCAAAACCGCAAACTCCTCGGGTTGGAGCAGCTCAACCGATTCCACCCCGAACTCCTTCACCGCGGCGCAGAACGCCTCGAGCGGGATGTCCTTGTAGCACCATTTGCACACCGAGTGTCGGATGACGCCCGCGGTTTTCGCGGCGTCGGCGGCCAATGCGGGGCGGGCGAGGGAAGCGAGGGTGGCGGCTCCGGCTATTCCTTGCAGAGCGGAGCGACGGGTGATTCCGGGGGGCATCATGAAATCATCCTTCAATTGCGACGTGGGGCGAGGCAAGCGCGGCGATAACGCGGGCACTTGCGGAGCGGGGACGGAAGCCTACGGTCGTGTCATGTTACCCGCGTCAAATCTCACCCGTCGTACCGCCGTCATTGCCCTTGGTGCGGGCGCCGCCCTCACGCTTTCCGGTCAGGCCCAGAACGCGGCTCCGGCCGCCGGGCCGCTGGGCTTGCCCAAGCTGGGTTACGCCTACGATGCATTGGAGCCGCACATCGACGCGCGCACGATGGAGATCCATCACTCCAAGCACCATCAGGCGTATGTCACGAACGCCAATGCCACGCTCGCCAAGCTGCCCGAGCTGGCGCGTCTGAAGGCCGAGGAAATCGTGCGTTCACTCGACCGGGCGCCGGAGGCCTCACGAGCCGCGTTGCGCAACAACGTCGGAGGTCATCTCAACCACGCTCTTTTCTGGGAAACCATCGGCCCCAAGGGAGGCGGCGCGCCATCCGGGGATCTCGCCGCGGCGATCACGGCCGCGTTCGGTTCCCTCGACGCGTTCAAATCCCAGTTCGGCGACGCGGCCATGAAGACCTTCGGAAGCGGCTGGGCGTGGCTCGTCTGGCGCGAGGGGAAACTCGCGGTGAAATCACTCCCCAATCAGGACTCACCGTTGATGGAGGGCGCGCGGCCCGTGCTCGGACTCGATGTCTGGGAGCACGCCTACTATCTCAAATACCAGAACCGCCGCGCCGATTACGTGACCGCGTTCTGGAACGTGGTCCGCTGGGACAAGGTCGCGGGAATATTCGCTGCCGCCAAACGCGGATGAATCAGGGACGGCTTCTTCCGCCGCCCCGGACGGAGTCGCCTCAGCCCTTCGTGCCGAAAAACTCCACGATGTGGCCCACGTCGGTGTAGCCTTGGTCGCGGAGCGCTCTCTCAACCTGCTGGACCACCTGCTTGATCTTGGCCGAAGAAGAAGAGTCGAGCGGGTTCACCTGGTTGGTGGTCTTGCTCAGTACATGGTAGTGGTACCGGTCGGTGTCGGCTTTCACCAAGCGGAACAGCGTAGTGCCGTCGTGGAAGTACGAGCGGGCCACCACCCCCGAGCGCTCGAATGCGCCCATGCAGCGGTAGACGGTGACCAGGTCGCAGGTGTCTCCTCCGACCGTCTTGTGCAGTTGCTCGATGCTCATGGGGCCACCCGCCGCGGCCAACGCGTCCAGCAGGGCCAGACGGGGCTTGGTGACTCGCAGGCCGGCTTTGCGCACGAGGGAGGACATGTCCCCGTTCGGGAGGATCGATTCAGATTCGGGGTTACGTTTTTTGGCGGAGGCGGACATGTAAGTGGTTGTAACCTTGTCGGACATGACGCGGTTGCGAATCGAAAGGTGCGAAAATATTTCTCAGTCCGTTGGGTACATTCCCTGAGACGATCGACCGCGATTTGCCAACGAGGCACCGCCGCCGTCGGAGTTGCGCAGCGCGTAACTGCCCTGCAACGTGCCAGCCGTTCCATGGAGAATCAGGACTTCGGAGAAGTGGTGGCCCTAATCTGCAAGGAGGATCCGCGCTTTAATCGGCGCGCCTACGATTTCGTACGGCTCGGCCTAACCGCACCGTCGAGGAGATGGTCAAGAAGGACGCTTCGCGGGCCGAACGCTCCCACCACGTGTCCGGGCCCGAGTTGCTGGAGGGCCTGCGGGTGCACGCCCTCGAACAGTTCGGGCCCCTGGCGAAGACGGTGCTGAACGCCTGGGGCATCACCCGGTGCGGCCACTTCGGCGAAATCGTATTCAACCTCATCGAGTACAATGTCTTCTCCAAAACGGAGAACGACCGGCGGGAGGACTTTTCCGACATCTTCGATTTCGACGACGCCTTTGTGAAACCATTCCTTCCCTTGGGTCGCCGAGGAGGCCGCAGTTCCGCCCAAACCCATGGCACGGCCTGAGCGCAGGAAGCGTCCGCGGGCCAAGTTACGTCAGGCGTCCGCCGCGCGCGGAACTCCCGGCGATCGTTCGCTGCTGGAGGCGTTTTGGAGCGAGTCTGTCAGCCGCACCGTTTTGCCCAACGGGCTCACGTTGATCGTGAAAGCCGACGACTCCGCCGCACTCGCGTCGGTGCAGGTTTGGGTGAAGACCGGCAGCATCCATGAGGGCGGGCATCTCGGCGCGGGGTTGTCGCACTTCCTGGAACACATGCTGTTCAAGGGCACGCCGCGGCGCTCGGGCCGCGAGATCAGCGCCTCCGTGCAGGCGGCCGGCGGCTACATCAACGCTTACACGACCTTTGATCGGACCGTATATTACATCGACCTGCCGAGCGAGAGCGTCGGTCTCGCGATCGATGTGCTCGCCGACGCCACGCTGAATTCGACGCTCCCGGCCGATGAGGTCGCCAAGGAACGCGACGTCATCCTGCGCGAGATCGCGATGACCAAGGACGACGCCGATAACCGCCTGTGGGACGCCCTGTTCTCGGTCGCGTTCCGGGAACATCCGTACCGGCAACCGATCATCGGCCATCAGGATGTTTTCGCGGCGGTCAGCCGCGAGGATCTGGTCGCCTATTACCGGTCGCGTTACGTTCCCAACAACCTGGTGGTGGTGGTAGTGGGGGACGTCGATGTCGACGCGGTAAAGGCCGCGGTCGAGCAGCATTTCGGAGCAGCCCCGCGCGCGCGTCTGGCGCCGGTGCTGGTGCCGTCGGAGCCGCCGCAATTGGCGCCGCGGACGGAGCACCGGCACGAGGATGTCGAGGTCACGCGCTGCGTCATGGCGTGGCCGATCCCGGGGCTCGTCCACGATGACTCCCCCGCGCTCGATTTGCTGGCGACGATCCTCGGGCACGGGGACAGCTCGCTCCTCTGGCGCGAGGTGCGCGACCGGCAGGGGCTGGTGCACACGATCGACGCCTCGGCGTGGAACCCCGGCAGCTCGGGACTGTTCTGCGTGTCGTTCACCTGCGATCCGGCCAAGCGCGACGCCGCGCGCCGGGCTGTCGAAAAACTGCTGGCGGGCCTCGCCCAAAGACTCGTCGCTCCGGCCGAACTGAAAAAAGCGGTGCGGCAGTTGGTGGTGGGAGAGATCAACACCCGCAAGACGATGAGCGGCCAGGCCTCGCGGCTCGGCGTCGCGGAAGTGGTGGTGGGTGACCTCGACCACAGCCGGGGTTACTTCGAACGCCTCTCCTCGCTGAAAGCACAGGAGGTGCGGGCGGTCGCGGAGCGTCATCTCGCGCCGGAGCGCCTAACCGTGGTTTCGAGCAACCCGCGCGCGACGGACTCCCTGGCGCCGGTGGTGATCCGGACGGCCGGCTCGCGGCCGGATTTCAATGAGGTGCGGCTCCCGAACGGCGCGCGGATCCTGCTGCAGCCGGATCGCCGCCTGCCGAACGTTCATTTTCGGATTCTGATGGAGGGTGGCCCTCTGCACGAGACACCGGGGCGGCGGGGCTCCACCGCGCTGTTGGGCACCTTGCTCACCAAGGACACCCGTCGGCGGTCGGCGGCCGACGTCGCGCGGACGGTGGAAGAGGTGGGCGGAGCGATTTTTCCTTTCTCCGGCAACAACAGCGTGGGTTTCGGCGTGGAGGTCCTGCCGCCCGATATCGGTCGGGCGCTCGACGTGCTCGGCGCGGCTTTGCTTGAACCGGCGTTCCGCGCCTCCACCTTCGCGGTGGAGCGCGAGGCATTGGTCGCGGGCCTCCAGCAGGATGAGGACGATGTCGTGACCTTTGCCCGGAAGCGGCTGCGCGAGAAATTCTTCGGTTTCCATCCGATGGCGCTCGATGCGGCCGGCGATATCGCCGGAGCCAAGGCTTTGACCCCCGTGGACATCGCGACGCTGCATCGCTCGTTGAGCGTGGCCGGCAACGTCGTCGCGGCGGTTTCCGGCGACTTCGATCCGGATCGTGTGACGCGGGAGCTGTCGCGGATCCTGGGGCGGCTCCCGGCGGGTCACGTTTCCCGACGGACAACTGAGGTTGGCGCACGAACGATTCCAGCGGAACCGGGTGAGTTCACGCTCCACCAGCCGCGTGAGCAGGCGGTGGTGCTGCAGGGGTTTCCGGGGCCGGCGGTGCACGACGACGACTTCTATGCCGGGGAGGTGGCCGATGAGTTGTTCAGTGGCATGGCCGCGCGGCTCTTCGAGCGCGTGCGCGAGGAAAAGGGGCTGGCCTATTTCGTGCGCTCGGGTCGGGTGACGGGGCTCGACGCGGGCATGTTCTACTTCATTTCCGGCACGCAGCCCGGTCGTGAGCGGGAGGTTCTGGCTGAGATCGACGCCGAGGTGGCGCGCGTTGCGGCAGGCGGAGTCGAGGCGGCCGAGTTGGCGCGCTGCGTCGCTCGGCTCAAGGCCGCGCGGAGGCAGTCCATGCAGACTAATTCCTCCCGCGCGATGCAGGCGGGGCTCAACGCGCTCCAGGGCCAGCCGATCAACGATTGGCGCAACTATGACGCGCGCGTCGAGGCGGTCTCCGTGGGTGCGCTCGCGGAGTTCGCCACCCGGCGGCTCGCGCCGGGCAAGCGGGTGCAGCTGGTCGTTCGTCCGGCGTGAGCGATCTCGAGCGTCTTTTTCCCGACGAGGATTTTCGCCTCCATCTCACGCTGCGTCGCGGTGCGCCGAGCGAGTTCCTGAGGAATCGTGATGCGACGGGCAGCGTCCTTGCGGAACGCCGGAAGTGGCTCGATTCCGATCGCGGACGCTACGCCGCGTTGGAACCTGCCGGCGAGGAGGCTTGGCGGGAGCTGTCTGACAGGATGGCGGAGTGGGGTGTGGCGACCGTGCCATCTGGTGATGGTGCCCACCCGGCTGCTCTAGGCAGGTT
>JAURJO010000380.1 GCA_030832235.1 Verrucomicrobiota bacterium | reverse complement strand
TGCGGTTGGCGTAGCGGCCGGTGATGGCGTTGAACCCCGCGGCCTTGGCTTCGAAATCTCCGGCCGAGGAAACGCCAAGGATCACGTCCGCCATTTTGCCCGCGCGGTCCGGTGCATGGATCGCGACGATGATGCCGCCGAGATCAGTGATTTCCGCCGTGAATCCGGATTTGTTCGCCAGAGTAAAGACGCGGACCTCGCGGCCGTCGGAGAGTTTCCCGAAGGACCTCGAGGGCACGTCCGGCGCCGCGAGTGCGCCGACGGTCTGAAAAATAAGGGCCACGGTGGTGGCGAGAAGGCGATGGGTCATGGTGGGGCGGAGAGAAGAGTTTCGTTTCGCACGGACTCGGCCGCGAGGCCAGCGCGCTTTTGCGCCAACCCCTTTGCCATGAATAAACGCGTGAGATGGAGCTGGGGGTGTTTGCCCGCATTCGGCCCAGCCGAGGCGGTGGGCGCGAACAATCGAGAGGATCTTCTGCCGATTCCCCTCCGTCTCGCTTTCTCTCTTCCCTCCCGGCGCGGCGCAGTCGGAACTGAACGTCCGCCGTGGCGGGGGGCGCTGGAAATATCCGCGCCTTCCGAACAGCGCATCGACAAGTTGCCGCAGATCGTTAGCCACGAGCCGTGATCACCTCATCACCTTCACCCTCGGCCGGACCGGCCGGCGCTCCCGCCGAAAAGGTCACCGCCTACCACTGGATGGTCGTCATCATCGCCTCGGCGGGATGGCTCTTCGACTGCATGGATCAGCGTATCTTCGCGTTGGCCCGCCAACCCGCGATGCGGGAAATCCTCGGCAAGGGCGCGACCGACGCCGCCGTCACTGACATGGTGGGTCTCGCGACCACCGTTATGCTGATCGGCTGGGCGACCGGCGGCATCATTTTCGGCACCATGAGCGACCGTCTCGGACGGGTGAAAACGATGGCGGTAACGCTGCTCGTCTACTCGGGGTTCACCGGTCTCTCGGGAATCGCGAATTCGATCCCTGAGTTCATGGTGTACCGCTTCTTGGTGGGATTGGGTGTTGGCGGCATGTTCGGCGCTGCCACGACCTTGGTGGCCGAGAGCGTGCCGGCTAGCATCCGTGCCGTGGCGCTGGGCTCGCTGCAGGCCCTGTCGGCCATTGGCAACATCATCGGTTCGCTGGTCAGCACCCAGGTCCAGCCGGGCAAGGCGGACTTCCTGCTGGGAATGTCCGGCTGGCGAATCCTTTTCTTCGTCGGCATCCTGCCCTCGATCCTCGTCGTGCCGATGCTGTTCACGCTCCGTGAGCCGGAGAAGTGGAAGGAGTCGCGTCGTCGGGCGGAGTCGGGCGCCGAGAAGGCGGGTTCCATCCCCGAGTTGTTCCGCCATCCGGTCTGGCGGCGGAATGTGCTCGTCGGAGTCGGGCTTGGTCTGGCTGGCATGGCGGGTCTCTGGGGCGTGGGCTTCTTCTCGCCTGAGCTCATCTCGATCGCGCTCAAGGGCGCACCGCAGCAAGTGGTGGACACCGTGCGCGGCTATGGACTCGCGATGCAGGACGTCGGCGCTTTCCTCGGCATGATCGTCTTCACGGCGGTCGCGACCCGCTTCGGCCGGAAGCCGGCGTTTTTGGTCGGTTTCATCGCGTGCCTCGCGGTGACAATCTACGTTTTCAACAACCTCCGCACGGGCACCGACGCGTATTGGATGCTGCCGCTCATGGGCTTCGCGCAGCTTTCCGTGTTCGGCGGCTACGCGATCTACTTCCCGGAGCTTTTCCCGACGCGACTCCGCGGAACCGGTGTGGGCTTCTGTTACAACACCGTCCGCTACCTGGCCGCGGGCTTTCCCCCGATGCTGGGTTATTTCAACCGCCAGTTGATCGCGAGCGGGGCGGCGGAACCGTTCCGGACAGCGGCCACGATCCTCTCCTTCATCTTTGTACTCGGTCTGGTGGCCTTGATCTGGGCGCCCGAGACCAAGGGCAAGCCTCTGCCCGAGGACTGATTCTCTCCCACGGTTTTCCCCGGCCGCAAGTGAGGCCGGGGAAAGATCGTTTGATGGTCAGGATCCGGCGACCCGGGCGGCGGCGGTCTCGGCCTCCCGCTCGTACTCCTCGACCGGCTTCGGGGTGAGGAAGCGCGTGAAGCGTTCCATGTAGAGGTAGAAGATCGGGGTGATGTAGAGCGTCAGGATCTGGGAGACCACCAGACCGCCGACGACCGCGAGCCCGAGCGTGCGCCGGGAGTCGGCGCCGGCGCCCATGCCGAGCGCGATGGGCAGCGTGCCGGCGAGCGCGGCGAAGGTCGTCATCATGATGGGCCGGAAGCGCACGATGCAGGCCTCGAAGATCGCCTCCTCGGCGGCTTTGCCGAGCCGGCGGCGGGCGTCGATGGCGAAGTCGATCATCATGATGGCATTCTTCTTCACGATGCCGATGAGCATGATGAGGCCGACGTAGCCATACATGTTGAGCTCCTGGCCGAACACGAGGAGCGTGATCAGCGCGCCGAACGTGGCGGCGGGCAGGCCGGAGAGGATCGTGAGCGGGTGCACGAAGTCCTCGTAGAGCACCCCGAGCACGAGGTAGATCACGAGCACGGCGATGAGCAGCAGCCAGCCCAGTCCCTGGAGGGAATTCGCGAAGGCCGCCGCGGTGCCTTGGAATGTGCCGCTCACGGTCGCCGGCAGCGTTTCACGCGCGATGCGCTCGATGGCCTCCGTCGCCTCGCTGAGGGAGGTGGTCGGCGCCAGGTTGAACGTGATCGTGACGGCCGGGACCTGACCCATGTGGGCGACGGTGAGCGGACCGACGGTCGGGCGCACCTTGGCAACGGACTCGAGGGGGATGAGCTTACCTTCGCGGTTACGCAGATAGAGCATCGAGAGGGCGGAGGGATCCCGCTGGAACTTCGGGTCGAGCTCGAGGATGACCGAGTATTGGTTGGTTGAGGTGTAGATGGTGGACACCTGCCTTTGGCCGAACGCACTGTAGAGGCTGTCCTCCACCTGCTGGACGTTGAGGCTGAGCGATGAGGCCTTGTCGCGGTCGATGTCGATGAGGAGCTGCGGGCTGGTGATCTGGAGGTCGGTGTTGACGTCGATCACGCCCGGGATCTCGCGCACGCGGTCGAGCATGGACGGCGTGACGCGGTAAAGTTCCTCGAGGTCGGTGCCGTAAAGGGTGTACTGGTAAACGGAGGTGGAGCCGCGGCTGCCGATGCGGATCGCGGGCGGCACCTGCGGGAAAACCTTCACTCCGGCGATACCGGCCGTCTGCGAGCGGATCATCTGGGCGATGACGTTGGCGTGCGGCCGTTTTTCGCGTTCGACGAGACCGACGTACATGCGGCCGTTGTTGGTCGCGCCGCCGCCGCTGCGGCCGAACGAGCCGATCGAGGCGGAGACGTCGACGATGTAGGGATTCCGCTTCACGACGCGGATGACTTCCTGCTGCAGCCGGCTCATCGCCTCGAACGAGGAGTCCTGCGCGCCCTCCACGGAAATCATCAGGCGGCCGGTGTCTTCCGTCGGGATGAATCCCTTGGGCACGATCGCGAGCAGCCAGAGGGTGAGGCCGACCGTCGCGAACGCCGTGAGCAGGATGGTGCCGCGGAAACGGAGCGAGACCCGCAGGGTTTTCTCGTAGAGATCGACGCTCCACTGGAAGGCGGACTCCATGGCGCGGAAGAAGCCGTGCTCGCGGCGGCCGGGATCGTGCGCCTTGAGGAACCGGCTGCAGAGCATCGGCGTGAGCGTCAGCGACACGAAGCCGGAGACCAGGATCGCGGCGCCGATCGTGACGGCGAACTCGTGCAGCAGGCGGCCAAGGATGCCGCCCATGAAGAGCACGGGGATGAAGACTGCGACGAGTGAGATGGTGATCGACAGGATGGTGAACCCGATCTCGCGCGAGCCCTTCAGGGCGGCGACCATCGGGGTGTCGCCCGCCTCGATGTGGCGCACGATATTCTCGAGCATCACGATCGCGTCATCGACGACGAAGCCGACCGAAAGCGTGAGGGCGAGCAGGGAGATGTTGTTGATGCTGAACCCGCAGAAATACATCACCGCGAACGTGCCGATCACGGCGATCGGCATCGCGACGCTCGGGATGATGGTCGCCGAAAGTGTGCGGAGAAACAGGAAGATCACGAGCACCACGAGCAGGATCGCGAGCACGAGCGTGAACTTCACATCGTGGACGGACTCCCGGATGGCCTGCGAGCGGTCGACGAAGATATCGAGGGTGATGGTCGCGGGCAGCTGGGTGCGGAAGGCGGGCAGCAGCTCCTTGATGCCGTCGACCACCTTGATGGTGTTCGTGCCCGGTTGCCGCTGGATGGCGAGAATCACACTGCGGCGGGTCTTCGTGCCGGCGGCGAAGGAAGGGTCCTCCTCGCTTCCGCCGTCAGGGAAGCGTTGGTCGAACCAAGACGACGATTTGTCGTTCTCCACGCTGTCGACGACGTTGGCGACGTCTCCCAGGCGCACGGCGGAGCCGTTGCGGTAGCTGACGATGATCTTGCGGAACCCCTCCGCACTGCGCAGCTGGCCCGTCGCGAGCAAGGTGGTGGATTTGTGGGTGCCCTCTAGCGTGCCGGAGGGGAGGTTGACGTTGTTGTTATCCAGCGCGGAGCGGACCTCGTCGACGCCGATGCCGCGGGCGGCCAGCGCGCGGGGGTCGACCCGCACCCGCACAGCGTACTTCTGGGAGCCGTACACGTTGACCTGCGACACGCCATCTACGGTCGAGATGCGCTGCGCGAGGACCGTCTCGGCGTACTCGTTCACCTCCGAGAGCGAAAGCGTCTCCGAGGTGAGCGCTAGCATCATGATCGAGTCCTCGGCCGGGTTGGACTTCCGGAAGGACGGCGGCGTGGGCATGTCGCGCGGCAGGCGGCGCTGCACGGCAGCGATCGCCGACTGCACATCCTGGGCGGCGGCGTCGATGTTCCGGTCCAGGTTGAACTGCAGGGAGATCGATGTGCTGCCCAGCGTGCTGACCGAGGTCATCGAATCGATGCCGGCGATGCTGGAGAATTGCTGCTCGAGCGGCGTGGCGACCGAGGCGGCCATCGTCTCCGGGCTCGCGCCGGGGAGTCCGGCGGAAACGGAAATCGTGGGGAAATCAACGTTCGGCAGGTCGCTGACGGGCAGCTTCGTGTATGCCATCCACCCGAAAAGGGTGACAGCCGCGGTGACGAGGGTCGTCATCACCGGGCGGCGGATGAAGGGCTCGGGGATGTTCATGGCAACTTGCCTCCGGACTTTCCTTCCGCGGATTCGGCCGACTTTCCGCCGGATTTTCCGCCCTTGGTGCCCTTGCCGGACTTGCCGGCCGCGTCGGCGGCGCCCGGCGTCTTAACCTCGACCGGCCGCCCCGGGATCACGCGAAGTTGTCCCTCGGTGACGATCGTCTCCCCGGGGACCAATCCCTTGCCGATGACGGCGTCGCCACCGGCGAGGCGCTCCACCGTGACGGGCCGCATTTCGGCGGTGCCGTCCGACTTCACCACGTAAACATACTGACCGGCTTGCGACACCTGCAGGGCGTTGGCCGGCACGGCGGTCACCTCGGGGGAGGCGAGGGTGAGGTTGACGGTGGCGAACTGGCCCGGCCAGAGGCGGCTCTCCTGGTTGGGGAAGGAGCCCTTGAGGCGGATGGTGCCGGTGGCGGAGTCGACGGTGTTGTCGAGGAACGTGAGTTCGCCGATCTCGGGTTTTTCGTCCGTGCCCGGAGGCACCACGGAAACCCGCAACGTGCCGGACGCCCGGTAGCGGGTGACGGCGGCGAGGTACTGCTGGGGCACGCCGAAGGTCACGTAGATCGGGCTCACCTGGTTGATCGTGAGCAGCGGCTGCCCGCTGTCGTTCGCGCGGACGATGGCTCCCGCCTGGACATTGATGTTTCCCGTGCGCCCGGTGAGCGGGGCTTTGATGGAGCAGTACTCCAACTGGAGGCGGGCGTTGGCGAGCCGCGACTCTACGGCGGCGACCTCGGCCTCCAATGCGCGGGCGGTATCGGTGATCTTCTCGTACTGCTCCTTGGAGACCATCTGGTCGGTGGAAAGGGAGCGATAGCGGGCGACCTGGGCGCGCGCGGTCTCGAGCTGCACCTGCGCCTTCTTGAGGTCGGCCTCGGCGGTCTGGAGGGCGTTCTGGAATGGCCGCGGATCGACCTCGAGCAGGAGTTCGCCGGCGGTCACGTC
>JAURJO010000379.1 GCA_030832235.1 Verrucomicrobiota bacterium | reverse complement strand
GGCAGTTACTACACCTACTTCACCCTCAACGAATCCGTCGGCGGCGCGGCCTTCGTCGTCCGCGATGTGCTGAGATTCAGCTCATTCCTCAACCTCGGCCCCGCGAAAGCGCCCGCCATCACCGCACAACCCGCCGCGCAGGCGGTCACACCCGGTGGTTCGGCCTCGTTTACCGTCACCGCCACCGGCACCCAGCCCTTCACCTACCAGTGGCGGAAGGACGGCACCGCGATCGCTGGCGCCACGAACCGCACGCTCACCCTGGCCAACGTGCCGTCGTCCGCGGCCGGCGCCTACTCGGTCGTCGTTACCAACGCGCAGGGTTCCGCCACCAGTTCGAACGCTCCCCTCACCCTCAACGACGGCGGCAACCCCGGCCGGCTCGTCAACATGTCGATCCGCACCGTCGCCGGCAGCGGCGACGACACGCTCATCGTGGGCGTCGGCCTCGGTGGCGCCGGTACGTCGGGCAGCAAGGCCGTGCTCATCCGCGCGGTCGGGCCCACCCTCGGAGCGTTCGGCGTCGGCGGCGCGCTGGCCGACACCGAGATGACCGTCTACCGCGGGGAGTCCGTGGTCGCGCGCAACGACGACTGGGGCGGCGGTTTCAATTTCGGCTCGGTCGGAGCCTTCGACTTCCTCGGCTCACCGCCGAAGGACTCCGCGATCTACAACCCGGCCCTCGCGAGCGGGAGCTACTCGGTGCAGATTCTCGGCAAGGGCGGCGCCACCGGGGTGGCCCTCGCCGAGATCTACGACGCCTCCAGCGGCCCGTTCAGCCGCACCGCCCCGCGGCTCGTCAACGTCTCGGCCCGCACGCAGGTCGGGGTGGGTGACAGCATCCTCATCGCCGGTTTCGCCATCGGCGGCTCCACGCCCGTGCGTCTGCTCATCCGCGCCGTCGGCCCCACGCTGGGCGTGTTCGGCGTCGGCGGAGTCCTCGCCGACCCGAAACTCGAGGTGCTCAACGGCTCGACCAAGATCGCGGAAAACGACAACTGGCTCGCCGCGGACGCCGCCACCTTCGGCACCGTGGGCGCGTTTGACCTCGCCGCCCGGTCGCTCGACGCCGCGCTGGTCACCTTCCTCGCCCCCGGCACCTACACCGCCCAGGTCACGGGCGTGCGTGCCACCACGGGGGTCGCCTTGGTTGAAATTTATGAACTCCCCTGAGCGTTTTTCCTCCCCCCTCGGCCGGCGCGCCTTCCTCGCCCGCGCGGCCGCCGCACCACTGGCGCTTTCCCTCGCGGGTCGCGCCGCGCCCGCAGCCGGTTTCACCGTCGGCTGCTTCACCCGCCCCTGGGCCGACCTTGAGCCCGAGGGCGCGCTCGACGAGATCGCCGAGGCGGGCTTTTCCGTCGCGGGTCTGATGAGCGCGAAAGGCGGCACGATCGTCACCGCCGACGCCACGCCCGCCCGCATCGGCGCAATCGCCGCCCATGCCCGCTCCCGCGGGCTGTCGATCGCCTCGCTGTACTCGGGTGACTTCCTCGCGCGCGGCGACCCGGCCGCTTCGGTCGCGCGCCTCCGCCGCATCATCGACCACGCCGCGCGCTGCGCCTGTCCGACCATGATCCTCGGCGGCACGACCCGCGCCGAGCTGGTCGACGCCTACTACGACGCGGTCGGCCAATGCTGCGGCGCGGCGAAGGAAGCCGGCGTGACCCTCATGGTGAAGCCCCACGGCGGCACCAACTCCACCGGCGCCCAGTGCCGCAAACTGGTCGAACGCGTCAACCACCCCGCCTTCCGGCTCTGCTACGACCCGGGTAACATCTTCTATTACAGCGACGGTCACCTAGATCCGGTCGATGACGCGGCGAACGTCGACGGGCTGGTGGTCGCAATGTGCGTGAAGGACTTCCAGCCGCCGAAAACGGTCGACGTCACCCCCGGTGACGGCCGCGTCGATTTCGCCCGCGTGCTCGCGCGCCTGCGGAACGGCGGCTTCACGTCCGGACCTCTCATCATCGAGTGCCTCGCCCGCGGCGACCGCGCGTTCCTCGTGAACGAGGCGCGCCGTGCCCGGAAGTTCATCGAAAAAGTCATCGCCAGCTGAACCGACGCATTCGGGGTTGGGCCCACGGAACACACGGAAAACGCGGAAACACGCCGCCCACCCCCATCCGAGCCATCCGAGAGATCCGTGTCCGAAAGGATCGAGCTCGGCCGAATTCGCGTGGCTCGTTCCGGCCGAAGGCGCTCCTTCATTTCCCGGGGTTAGCAACCCCGGCTACATCGACCGCCATCCGATCGCGCCCTGGGTCCCTCAGTCCCTTGGTCCCTTGGTCCCTTCCTCCCTGCGGCCATGTCCTTCGTGACGCGACCATCGCCCGTTTTCCGTGTCGTTCCGAGTGTTCCGTGGGCCCAACTACCGCCCTCGGAAGGCTCTTCTTAAGGACCTGAAGGTTTTAACCACGGATCGAGCTCGGCCGAATTCGCGCGGCTCGTCCCGGCCGAGGGCGCTCCTTCATTTCCCGGGGTTAGCAACCCCGGCTACATCGACCGCCATCCGATCGCGCCCTGGGTCCCTCAGTCCCTTGGTCCCTT
>JAURJO010000378.1 GCA_030832235.1 Verrucomicrobiota bacterium | reverse complement strand
CCGTCAAGGCCACCAGGCCTTCCGCGTGTGCAGCGACTTCCTCCCACGTCGCGAGGCAGGGGCGTTTGCGGTCGGCGGGCCCGGGCGCGTGCGGATTCTCCTCGGGCGGGGGCGGAGCGGCGCTCTCCGTTCTCGGCGTGAGTTTCGCGCCGGTGATGAGGCGGCAGAGGTTGCGGTAACCGGTGCGGTTCGCGGCGAGGAGCGGCAGGACGGTGCCATCGGCGAGCGTAACCTCGGCGCCGACCCGCGCGCGCAGCCCCGCGTCACCGGCCGCGCCGTGGAAGCGGGGAACGCCCGCGAGGCCGTCGCGGTCGAGCAGCGCCATCGCGGCCAGCCCCTGCGCGGCCGCGGTTTCCGCCAGCGCCTCCGGGTTGGAGGCGCCGCGCAGGAAACTGAACGCGCTGCGCGCGTGAAGCTCGACGTACGGCACGGCGGCGGCCCTTCGGTTCAGTCGTACTCGCCCTCGATGAACCACGCGTCGCCCGCCCGGAGCAGCCGGTAAAGCCCGCCGCCCGCGAGCGCGATGTCCCACTCGGAGCGCGACCAATTGAGATCAGGCTGCCACCAACCGCCGCTCGCGCACCACGGGCCGCGCACCGCCGACACTTCGCCGGCGAAACGCTCCGTCCATACATATCTGGGACGCCGTTCACCCGTCGCGAATTCCAGCCGGGCCGGCAAGGGTGGCCGGAAGCGGCGCAGCGGTGGCCCCCACGGCGCGTGCGGCGGCTCCGGCTCCGGCGGCGGCACCATGGGTGCGGGCGGAGCGAGGGTCGCCGAGTCGGGTCGGTGGGTGTCCGCGGGTCGTGGCGTGCCCACCCGTTCCGCGCCGACGAGCGCGGAAACGCGCGCGAGCGTGTCGGCGAACCCGTGCGGGTCGCGCAGGCCGGTCTCGAAGAGACCCGGTTGGCGCTCCAGGGGCCGTGCGGGCTCGACGTCCAGTCGCAGGCCGGTGATCGCGGCGTCCGTCCGCAACGACTCGAGGTGCGTGTGGAGCGCGCGGAGCAGGATGTCGGGATCGGCCGTGGGCGCGGGGAGCCGGAAGCCGCGCGCATGGCCCGGCCCTTCCTCTAGGCGGAGCGTGAGCGTGAGTCCGGCGGCGGCGAGCCGGGCGGCGCGCAACTCGAGCGCGAGGCGTTCGGTGGAGCGGCGCAGCAGAAAGAGCAGCGGCTCGAGCGTCGCGACCGGTTCCTCGAGGTCGTGAACCGCGAAGAATTCCCGCGGCGGCGCATGCGCGCGGAGCGGACGCGGATCGCCGCCGCGCGCGCGACGGGCAAGCGCGAGACCGGCGGCCCCGAGCCGCGCGGTGAGATCGGCGAGCGGCAGGGAGTGAAGCGCGCCAAGCGTGCGCACGCCCCATGCCGCGAGCACCGGGACGAGCGCGGGCGGGGGCTCGGCGGTCTCGACCGGCAGCGGGGCGAGGAAGGCCGTCTCGTCGTCGATGCGGATGGCCTCTCCCGGCAGGGAGCGGCGGGCCGCGAGCAGCGCGAGGAAGGGCGTGCGCGCGATCCCGGCCGCGGCGGGCAGGCCGGTGGCGACCAGGTGCGCCGCGGCCGCGCGTGCCGCGGTGGCCACGCGGTCGGGATCGGCGCCGCGGAGGTCGGCGGTGGCGGCGCCGGGCGCGGTGTCCTCGACGACCGGCGCGAGGTTGAGCGCGGTGGCGAGCAGCAGCGCGCGCGCCTCGGCCTCGGCGGCCGGACGCGGCGGGTGGATCGCGAGGGCCGCGCAGCGTGCGACGGCCTGCGGGGCGGTGAGGCCGGGAACGACTCCCGCCGCGCGCGCGGTGGCGTTGGCGGCGGTCACGAGCGATTTTTTCCCGTTGCCGTCGAACAGGGCTGCAGGTCGCCCGGGATCGAAGGTCCCGGATCGCAGCACGGCGTGCAGCGGGAAATCGGCGATGTGGAGGACGGCAAACACGGGACTAGGGGCGACGGCGCCGCACCGCTCACACCGCCGCGCGCAGGCGATGGCGCTGGAGCACGGGCGAAAGGCTGGCGGCGAGTTCGGCGCGCGGGCGGCCGAGGGTTGTCGCGTCGTGGGAGACAGTGAACTCGAGGCGTACACGCGCGCACGGCACGACGGCGAACGGTGTCTCGATGACGAGCGCGAGGTCGGCGGGTTCGACGGCGCGCTGCAACCGGTACCACAACGGGCCGGCGGTGCGGCGCAGCTCGGCGGCGGACGCGAGCCGCAGGTCGAGCACGGCGAGGGTGAGGTTGGCGTCGCGCGCGAGCAGGTCGGCGGCCTGCAGTGCGCGGGCGACCGGGCCGGGGCAGCGTACCCAGACGAGGTGCGCGAGGAGGTCGGCGGGAAACGATTCGGGGTCGAAGCAGTCGCCCGCGTCGATCAGCGCGATCCGTTCGCGCCGCGCGCGTGTCGCGGCGAGCAGACGGCCGAGGAGCAGGTGCCCGCCGCAGCTCGGGGCGGCGCAGACGACCTCGGTGACGGCGCCAAGCGGCAGGCCGCCGGTGACGTCGTCGATGCCGGGCAGGCCGGTGGGCAGGACGCGGCCGGCGTCGGGCGTGGGGGCGGCGCAGCCGGCGAGCAGCCGGCGGAGCGCCGCGATTTTTTCAGGCGCGGACATGGCGGGGCGAGGGCGGCGGGGATGCCGGCACGGGCGTTCGCGCGGCCGCGGGTGCGGCCGGCGGTGGCGTCCGGGCGCCGGGACGGCGCCGCATCTTCAGGCGTGGGCGCGCAGCAGGCCGACCATCACGCCCTGGATGACGAGCTCGCGGGCGGGGAGCAGGTCGGGGTAACGCGGGTTTTCGGCGCGCAGGAAAGGCAGGCCGCGCTGGAGCAGGTAGCGTTTGAGGGTGGATTCGCCATCGATGAGCGCGGCGACGATGTCGCGCGGACGCGGCTCGCGCGGCGTGAGGAAGACGGTATCGCGGTCAAGGATACCGGCGTCGACCATCGAGTCGCCGCGCACGCGCAGCGCGAAGAGCGTGGCGCCGGAGCGCACGCCGAGCGCGGCGGGATCGATGGACACATGGCCCTCGGGCTCCTGCGCGGCGTCGACGGGCAGGCCGGCGGGGATGACGCCGAAGAGAGGCACGGCGGCGAGGGTCTGCTGACGCGGGAGGTCGGAGGGCACGAGGCCGCGGGCCTTGCCCTCGAGCCGGTGGAGGGCGCCTTTGCCGATGAGGGCGTCGACGTGGCGTTTGATGCCGAACGGGCTGGCGAGGCCGAAGTGGGCCTGAATTTCCCGGAGGGAGGGCGCCACGCCGTGCTGCCGATGGTGCTGCTGGATGAAATCGAGCACCTGGCGTTGGCGGTCGGTGAGGGGAGAATCGCTCATAGTGTTCAAGTGAACACTTTCCCCGGGTGAAGCAATCCCGATGATGGCGCCCCTAATCGCTCCGCGCGGGTGAACTCCAGCGCGGCTACGCCGCAACCGAAGGGGCGGGGGAGTGGGGGCACAGAGGTGCGGAGAACCAAGTCGAGTTCACAGATTCCGGTCCATGGGCCCGGGTCCGTCCCGACTTTCTCGGGGACAATCGTCGCTAAAACGACGACTCCCAAGGCCGGTGATACGAGTAGCTCGAGTCCTCGTTCCGCTTCCTTCGGTGTCACCGGGGCCGCCAGCGGCGAAACTGAAATCTGAACGCCAGCATCGGCTTAATGGTGCGGATTTGTACTCGCGCGCCTGTCGATCAGGACTTCACTTGAGCCGCCCCGGATCGGTTTTCAGCCCCCCCTTTTTTTTACCCCACTTCATGATCTTCCGACTTTCGGCTGCCGTAGTCGCCTTGGTCGCGTTTCCGGCGTCGGTCTCGGCGGCTGGGAAGGCGGGCGAGGTGGTGCGCACTTTTTGTATCGATTGTCATGGCGCGGCGGTCCGGAAGGGAGGGCTCGACCTTGAGGCGTTGGACGTGGCGCGACCCGAGTCGGCCGCGGACCGATGGGAGGCGGTGGTGCGGAAGCTGCACCACCGGCAGATGCCGCCGCCGGGTGAGGCGCGACCCTCCGAAGAGGCTTACCGCGCCGCGGTGGCGGAGCTGACTGGCGCGCTGGATCGCGCCGCGGCGGCCGCGCCGGACCCCGGGCGTACCGACACGCTGCGGCGGCTCAATCGCACCGAGTACGAGAACGCCATCCGCGACCTGCTGGCGCTCGAGGTCGATGCCACGGCGCTGTTGCCGCAGGACGAACCGAGCCTGGGTTTCGACAACGTCACGCTTGGCACGCTTTCGCCGTCGCTCCTGGACCGCCAACTCGACGCGGCGCGCAAGGTGGCGCGGCTCGCGCTCGGCGCGCCTTCGCGGGTGCCGGGCAGCGATACGTACCGCACCAAGCCCGATCTCACCCAGGAGGCGCACGTGCCCGGGCTGCCCCTCGGCACGCGCGGCGGCATGCTGATCCGCCATCATTTCCCGCGCGACGGTGAGTACGAGATCCAGCTGCGGCTGGCGAGGGATCGCAACGAGCACGTCGAGGGTCTGCGTCGTGCGCATGATTTGGAAGTCCTGCTCGACCGCGAGCGGGTCGCGGCGTTTACGGTCCGTCCGCCCGGTGCGGACAAAAATCACGAGGCGGTCGACGCCCATTTGAAGGCGCGGATCACCGTGCGCGCCGGGACGCGCGATCTGGGGGTCACGTTTCTCCGGAACCCCGGCGTGCTGATCGAGACCGAGCGCGAGCCCACGGTGTCGCGCTTCAACATGCACCGCCACCCGCGCACGGTTCCGGCGCTTTACCAGGTTACGGTCAACGGGCCCCTTGAGTCCCGTGGTCCGGGGGAAACTTCCAGTCGGCGCAAGATTCTGGGGCCCACGGCGGCGTTCGCACCGGGCGGGCGTGTGCTCACGCCCGCCGAGGAAGAGACGAGGGCGCGCGAAATCCTCACCCCGCTGGTTCGGCAGGCTTACCGTCGCCCCGTGGGCGCGGAGGACATCGAGCGTCCGCTGCGTTTCTTCCGGGAAGGGCGAAAATCAGGCGGACCGGAAGCGGGCCTCGAGGAGGCGTTGGCGGCGATTCTGGTGAGTCCCCGCTTTCTGTTCCGGGTGGAATCCGATGCGTCCGGGACTCCCGCCGGTTCGGTGCGGGAGGTGACGGAACTGGAACTCGCCTCGCGGCTTTCGTTTTTCCTTTGGAGCAGCCTGCCCGATGAGCCGCTGTTGCGCGCGGCGGAGCGCGGTGAACTGCGGACGCCGGAGGGGAGGCGGACCGAGGTGGCGCGCATGCTGAAGGATTCGCGGGCGCGCAACCTGGTGACGAACTTCGGCGCGCAATGGCTGCACCTGCGCGGACTCGAGACGGTGACGCCGGACCTGCGGTTGTTCATCGATTTCGACGACAATCTGCGGCAGGCGATGCGCAAGGAGACGGAGTTGTTCCTCGAGGATGTCCTGCTGGGGGATCGCAGCGTGCTCGAGCTGATCAGCGCGGAGCACACCTTCCTGAACGAGCGTCTTGCCCGGCATTACGGCGTGCCGCACGTGTTCGGCAGCCATTTCCGGCGAGTGTCCTTCGCGGATGATCCGCAGCGCCAGCGCGGCGGGCTGCTCCGCCATGGCAGCCTGCTGACGGTCACCTCCTACGCCACGCGCACCTCGCCGGTGGTGCGCGGGCACTGGGTCCTGGCGAATCTGATCGGTTCCCCGCCGCCGCCGCCCCCGCCGACGGTCCCGGCGCTCGATGCCAAGCGGATCTCGGAGAAGCTTCCGATCCGCGCGCGGCTCGACGCCCATCGCGCCGATCCGGCGTGCGCGAGCTGCCACGTTCACATGGACCCGGTCGGATTCGCGCTGGAAAACTTCGACGCCGTTGGACGCTGGCGGGTTTTCGAAGGAGGCGAGGGGGTCGATGCCCTCGGTGGTCTGCCCGGCGTCGGCGAGTTCAGCGGGGTGGCGGCGTTGGAGCTGGCGCTGCTGAAACGTCCGGAGCTCTTCACCGCGACGCTGGTGGAAAAACTGCTCATCTTCGCCCTCGGCCGGCCGCTGGACCACCGGGATGCCCCGGCAATCCGTGCCGTCGTGAACAAAGCCGCCGGGGAAAACCATCGCTTCTCCGCCCTCATTCTCGCCATCATCGAAAGCACCCCGTTCCGCTTCCGGAGGACCCCGCCATGATCATCACGAAGAAAGCCCTGCCGCGCCGCACGTTTCTGCGAGGCGCCGGCGCCACGCTCGCGCTGCCGCTGCTTGACGCCATGATTCCCGCCGCCACCGCCGCGACCCGCACCGCGCTGCGGCCGGTGCGCCGGCTTGGTTACGTCTTCATGCCCATGGGGTGCGACCAGTCGCGCTGGACGCCGCCGGGCACCGACGGCCGGCTCGGCGAACTTTCCCCCATTCTGCGCTCGCTCGAGCCGGTGAAGGACAAGCTCACCGTCCTCACCAACCTCGAGCTGCGTAACGCCTATCCGGGTTCCCACGCCACCTCCAACGCCGCCTTCCTCAGCGCCGCCAAGGCAAAGCAGACCGAAAGCTCCGACTATTACCTCGGCACGACCGCCGATCAGGTCGCGGCGCAGCAGATCGGGCGCGAGACGCGGCTGCCCTCGCTGGAACTGTCGATGGACATGATGCAGACCACCGGGCAGTGCGACAATGGTTTCGCATGCGTCTACCAGAACAATCTTTCCTGGTCGTCGCCGACCACGCCGCTGCCGTCGGAAGCCCACCCGCGCGTCGTTTTCGAGCGCCTCTTCGGCGAGGGTGGCGGCGCGGAGGAGCGGCGGGCCGCTTTGCGCAAGCGGGCGAGTCTGCTGGATTGGGTCGGGGAGGACATTGCCCGGCTGCGTCGCGAGCTGGGTTCGGGTGACCGCGCGCGCGTCGACGGCTACCTTGAAACCGTGCGCGAGGTGGAGCGCCGTATCCAGCGCGCCGAGGCGGAACTCGGGGAGCGGCCTTTACCCGACCTCGATCGTCCGCCGGGCGTGCCCGCTTCCTACGCGGAGCACGCGCGTCTCATGTTTGATCTCCAGGTGCTGGCCATGCAGGGCGACGTCACCCGGGTTTGCACCTTCCAGCTCGCCCGCGAGACGAGCAACCGCACCTACCCGGAGATCGGGGTCTCGGATCCGCACCATCCGCTTTCCCACCACGGAAACGATCCCGACAAGATCGCCCGCATGGCGAAGATCAACGCGTTCCACGTGTCGCTCTTCGCGTACTACCTCGAGCGCCTGAAGGCCACGCCGGACGGTGACGGCTCGCTGCTCGATCACTCGCTGCTCCTCTACGGTAGCGGCATCGGCAATCCGAACCTGCACGACCACACCAACCTGCCCGTGATCGTGGCGGGCGGCGCCGCCGGAGGTATGCGCGGAGGCCGCCACCTGCGGTACGAACAGCCCACGCCGCTGGCGAACGTCCATTTGGCCCTGCTGGACAAGGTCGGCGTTCGACTTGACCGGTTCGGTGACAGCAGCGGCCGCGCCGACGAGCTCTTTTCCCCGGTCACCTTGTGACGACGCTTGCTCGAGCTTTCGCGGCCGCGGCGCTTTCGTTCTCGATCGCGGCGTGCGCGGGCCTTGCTGCCTCCGTCGCCGACCTGGCAGAGCGGGCGGATTTTTCGGCGGTGAAGGCGGCGCTGGCCGCGGGGGCGGATGCGAAGGCCGTCCAACCCGACGGCACCACCGCGCTTCACTGGGCCGCACAGCACAATGAGGAAACCGCGGTCGCCGCATTGTTGTCGGCGGGTGCAGGCGCCGACGCGGTCAACCGGTACGGCGTAACGCCTCTTTCGCTCGCGTGCGTCAACGGCTCCGCCGCGGTCGCGGCGCGGTTGCTGGCGGCGGGCGCCGATCCTAATCGCCCCGCTCTGGGAGGGGAAACGCCGCTCATGACGGCAGCCCGCTCGGGGCGCGAGGCGCTGGTGCGGGCGCTGATCGCGCGTGGCGCCGACGTGAACGCCCGTCTGCCTGGTGGCGGCCAGACGCCGCTGATGTGGGCCGCCGCGGAGGGGCATACCGCCGCGGTTGACGCGTTGCTGGCGGCGGGCGCCGATGTCTGCGCGGCGCTGGATTCGGGTTTCACCGCACTGTTTTTCGCGGCGCGCGGCGGGCATCGTTCGACTGTCGTGGCGCTGTTGCGGTCGGGGGTTGATGTGAACGACGTCACGCGGCCGACACGCACCGGGGGTAAGCTGCCGCGCCGCGGCACGAGTGCGCTGCTGTTGGCGATCGAGAACGGGCACTTCGAGCTCGCGTTGGATCTGCTGGAACGCGGTGCGGATCCGAACGACCAGCGCAGCGGCTACACGCCGCTGCACGTGATGGTGTGGGTGCGGAAGGCGGACAAAGGTGAGGATGAAGGGTTCCCCGAACCGCGGGTGACCGGCCCGGTGAACAGCGTGCAGGTGGTGCGACGCCTGGTCGCCGCGGGGGCGCGGGTGAACGAGCGGTTGGCGGGCGGCCCCTCAGGGGGCGGTCGGATCGCGCGCAAGGGCGCGACTCCGTTCCTGCTGGCGGCGGATACGGCTGACCTCGAGTACATGAAACTGCTTCTGGAGCTTGGTGCCGACCCGATGCTCCCGAATGCGGACGGCGCGACGCCGCTGATGGCGGCCGCGGGGCTCGGCACGCGTTCCGCGGGCGAGGAGGCCGGCACCGAGGAGGAAGCGGTCGAGGCGGTGGAATACCTTTTGAAGTTGGGCGCCGACATCAACGGCGTGACGGTGAACGGCGACACGGCTATGCATGGCGCGGCCTTCGCGAACTTCCCGGTGGTCGTCCAATTGTTGGCAGCCCGCGGCATGCGGTTGGACGTCTGGTACACCAAGAACAAACGCGGCTGGACCCCCCTGCTCATCGCGGAGGGCCATCGCTTCGGCAACTTCAAGCCTTCCTTCGAGACCATCGACGCCATCAAGCGGGAACTCATCGCCCGGGGTGTGACGCCTCCGCCCCCGACACCTGTCACGCCGGTCAACGGCTACGAGAACTGAACCGGGACGTGGTGTTCACGCGGGGATTGGATCGCGTGAAAATTGCGATCCCCCCGATTGGAACGGCGGTTGCTGGCTAGCTCCGGGGCTGCCCGGAGTTTTTCCGCCCTACAGATCCAGCACGCGATCCATGCGGCGGGCGACATCCGTCAAGTGGTCCCAACCGCCGCCCTTCACTTCCGCCGCTGCCCAGCCGGTGTAGCCGATCTTCGCGAGTTCGGCGCGCACCGCCGGCCAGTTGATGTCGCCGTCTCCGATGCCGACGTCGAAACCCTTATTCAGCCCGGTCTGCATCGCCTGCCTTTGACTCCATTCCTTGATGTCGAGCTTCTGGGAGCGCTGCCCGAGAACCTGCGCCCAGTGTTCGGCGATCCCCCAACGCATCATGTTGCCGACGTCGAAGTGCACCTGAACCCATGGGCTGCCGATCTCGTCGATGAACCGCGCCATGTCGAAGGGGCTGATGAGGAACGTGGCCCAGACGTTTTCAACCAGCAGCTTGATGCGCTGGCGCTCGGCCTCGGGCGCCGCCGCCTTGAGCTGGTCGCGGCAGCGGTTCCAGTTTTCAACCAGCGATTGCTTTTGTTCGTAGCGGGCGACGACCAGCATCGAGTCGCCGCCGAGTTTCTTCGTGAGTGCGATGCCGTCGTCGAGTTTCTCGGTGCGCGCGCCGACGGTGCCGTCGATGATCAGTCCGCTCTCGCGGCTGGCCGCGACCCATTCGTCGGGGTTGGTGACATGCGACAGGCTGGGCTCCACGCCTTCGAAGCCGCACGCGCGTAGCTTCCGGAAGGCCTCGACGAGCGGCAGGCCCTTGGCGCCGGTCACCATGCCCCATTTCAGGGACTTGCGGATCCGGCCGGTGAACTGGCCGGCGGCGGCGGAGTGAGGCAGGGCGAGGGCGCCGGCTACGACGGCGGTGTCACGGAGGAAGGTTCGGCGGTTCATGGACGGAGAAAGCTCCAGGAGGAAGGGGTGAATCTCGCGGGTATCCGCGGGGTGAAGGGTACGTTGGTCAGGGGTGACGCCGCGCGCAATCCCGCGGGCGTGGAGAGAATCGGCTTTCATAGCCGAAGATTCCGCGGACGATGCCCTGTCCATGCATTCACCCGAGCTCCTTTCCCGCATCGAGGCCGCAGAGGCGGCCGTCCTCGCCCAAACGGAATTACTGCACCGTGAGTTCGGTCGGGTGGAGAGCCGCTGGAAGCACGACGGCACTCGCGTCACCGCGATCGATGTCGCGATTTCGGAGAATATTTTCCGGCTGCTTTCAGCACGTTTTACTTCGGACCAGTTTCTCAGCGAGGAACTGACCGAGACGGAGCGCCCGATTCCCGTCACCGCCCCGTACGCGTGGGTGCTGGATCCGATCGACGGCACGAACAATTTCGCGCTCGGCATCGCGTGCTGCGCGATCTCGCTCGCGCTGCTGCGGGACGGCGAGCCGGTTTACGGCGTCGTTTACGATCTGGCCCGGCGGCGACTGATCCGCGGTGGTCCGGGTTTCGGCGTGCGCGACGGCGAACGTGAGGTCCGCGTGAACGCGGCCCCGATCTCGCGCGAATCGCTGGTCGGTTTCCATAGTCCGCACGATCCGGCCCACGCCGCGATGGCGTCGCGGGTGACGGGGGCCTTCAAGGTGCGCGCGCTCGGTTCCGCCACGCTCCATTTGGCCTATGTGGCGGCCGGGTTCCTCGATGGATGCGTGGATTTCAACGTGAAGATCTGGGATCTTGCCGCGGCGATCCCGCTCGTGCGCGCGGCGGGCGGCGAGGTGCGGTTCCTCAACGGCGAACAACTGCCGTTGCGCACCTTTGACCTGAAGATGCGCAAGATCGTCTACCTCGCCGGAACGCCGGCGATGGCCACGCGCCTCGGTGAGCTGATGCGTCCGTGAAGGCGCGGCGGCGTGCCGCTCAGAAAGTCCCGCGCACGCCGAGGTTGGTGTAGAAGCCGAGTTCCTGCCAGCGGGTGGGTTTCGCGTAGTCGGGCGTGCCGGGCGCGTAGCGTTGCAGGTTCTGCACGAAGCCGCCCCAATCGACGACGGAGGCGTAGAGCGAGGTGCGCTTCGTGAGGTTGTACTGGGCGTTGACGCCAATGCGCGTGCGCCGCGCCTGATAGTTGAAGGTGCCGGCCGGGACGGTGGCGCTCGCCGCGACTGCGCCGGTCGGGATGTCGCCGAGGTAGCTGATCGTCCATTTCAGCACGAGGCGGCCCCGCACGAAGTTGACGCCGCCGGAGACTGATTTCGGAGCGTAGCCGGAGAAATCCGCGGTGCGGGATCCACTCAGCTGGAGGCGCGTGGCGTTGGCGAAGACCTGCAGGCCGCGCGCCCAGGAGGGCAGGAAGGTGAGGGACTGCCGGTAGCTGAACTCTATGCCGCGGATGCGGGCGTCGCCGCCGTTCGTGAGGGTGGTGATGCGGTACGCGAGCAGCGAGGGATCACCGTCCAGCCCGTAGCGGTCGAGCAGCTCGGGCGTGGCGTCCGTCGTTACACTCGTGAAGAAATCCTTGATGTCCTTCTGGAACACGCTGACGGAGCCGAACCCGTCCTTGATCTGGTAGCTCTCGAGCGAGACGTCCTGGCTGGTGGCCGTCCACGGCTTCAAGCCGGAGTTGTTCACCGTGATCGTCGGGATCGCGCTCGTGGAGCTGGCGTCGGAGATGGTCACGCCCGGGATGATGTTGCCGAGGTTCGGGCGGCCCAGCGTGCGGGCGAACGCCGCGCGGAGGATAAGGTTCTCGGTGAGGCTGTAGCTCGCGTTGAGGCTGGGATAATAGCCCTGGTAGCTCTGGTCGGAGGACGCGCCGCGCTCGCGGTAGCGGAGTTTCCGCTGCGCGAGGGGATCGGTGGTGATCTGGACCGGCTGGATGCCGGCGAGCACGGGGTTGCCGTCGATCAACCGCCCCGCGGCGTCACGCTGGTACTGCGCGTTGATGTCGTTCAGAGGTCCGCGCCCTTTGTCGTGGGTGCGCTCGAGGCGGACGCCGCCCACCAGCCAGAGCCGGTTTTTCAACAGCCGGGCGTCGGCGCGCACGTAGCCGGCGGCGACCTGCTCGGACAGTTCGCGCGAGTTGGTGACAAAATCCTGCCAAGCCTGGGCCTCGTCGGAGACGAACCAAGCGGGGTTCTTCTGGTACAACTGGTAGAGTTTGGTGCCGCTGATCCAGCGGACCTTGCGCCCGAAGACATCGGGTGCCTCCGCGTTGAAGGCATCGTCGAAAACGTCAAAGTTCTTCGCCTGGCGAGACGTGGCGTCGGTGGCGCCGTTCGGACGGAAGCTCCACGTGCGCGGGCGGCGCCGCTGATCGTTCTGCTGCGTGTCTACGAGGCCGCCGACCTTGAGGGTGAACGGGACGGGGCCGCTGAAGTCGCGCGCGAGGTCGAGCTTCAGGTTGTAACGCTGCGAGTTCCAGTCGGGCTGGTTGGTGTTGCCGCTGACGATCGAGTAGTTGCCGCCGTCGTAGACGTCGACGGGTTGGCCGGCGGCGGTCGTGGCGGTGTAGCGGGTGGGGATGGTGCCGCCCGAGGCGGGGATGCCTTCGCCGCGCAGAACGAGGTTGGAAAGGGTGGCGGGTGTGAGGTTGAAGAAACCGGAGTCGATGTCCCAGCGATCGGATTGGGAGGTCGAGTAGTAGGCGCCGAAGTCGAGGCGCCAGGTGTCGCCGCGGTGGCGGTACTTGAGGTTGTAGAGTTTGGTCTGCGTGAGGATGTCGACGTTCTCGCCGCTGCCGTTCATCGTGATGGTGCCGACGGCGGTGGCGGCGCCCTGGGTGAAGTCAGGGCCGCCGGTGGCGCCGGCGCCGTAGTTGAAGCCGAGCACGCTGCGCGTGATGGGCAGGGCGTAGGAGCGGTACTGGGCGCCGACGGAAAGCGTGTCGCTCGCGCGCACGCGCCAGTCGATGCCGATCTGCCCCTGCACCGTGCGGAATTCCTGCGCGAGGCTGTTCCACTGGCTGCCGGTCTGGACCAGGCGGACGAGATCCCAGGTCGGGGTCTCGTCGGTCGACTTCGTCCCGGTCTCCATCGGCTTCGCGCGCCAGGTGCGGGAGCCCCCTAGCGTGATCGCGAGGTTGCGGTTGATCGGGCGTAGGTAGCTGAAGTCGAACGACGGCTGGATGTGCCGGTGGCTGGTGACCGGGCTGGCGGACCGCGGCCCTCCGTCGAAGGTGAGCCCGTTCCGGTCGTGAAACATCGTGTAGGCGTTGTAGGTGAAGCGCGGGGACTTCGCCTCGAAGCCGCCGCGCGTGATGAGGTTGATCGATCCGCCGAGGCCGCTGGCGGGCATGTCGGGCGTGGGGACCTTGGTGATCTCGACGCGTGACACGTTGTTGAACGGCACCTCGCGCAGATCGAGGGCGCGGCTGTTGCCGCCGAAGGTCGCGGTGGTCTCCGCGCCGTCGATCGTGATGCCCGTGTTGTTGCCCGGAAAACCACGCATCGCGACGGTGGTCGGCTCGGAGCCGGAGGTCGTCACGGAGACGCCGGGCAGGAAAAGCAGGAACTCGCCGATGTTCTCGTTGCCGCGGTCGCCGAACTCGTCGATCGCGACGACGTTCTTGATGTTCGGCGCCGCGCGTTGCTCGTTCATGGCTACGGCTTGGGCGCTCATCTCGCGGGCCTCGGTGACCGTGAAGGCGTCGAGTCTGACCGCCTCCGTTTCCGCGGCCGTCCGACCCGGGCGGAATAGGCTGAGCTCGAACTCGCGCCGCACGCTGGTGCCGGCGGCGACATTCACGGCGGCCCGGGCCGGCGTCATGCCGAGGTGGGTTACGGCGAGTTGGAGGGAGCCGGCCGGCACGCCGGCGAGCCGGTAGGAGCCGGAGTCGTCGGTCAGCGCGAAACGATCGGTTCCTTCGATGCTCACCCGCGCGTTGGCGAGGGCCGACCCAGTTGCGGCGTTGAACACGCGGCCTTCGATCACCCCGGTTCCGCCCTGGGCGCGGGCGAGTCCGGACAGCAGGCTGGTGAACAGGGCGAGCAGAAGCAGGGAGCGTGAGAGCGACATGGTTTTAGGGGTTCGCGGTCGGCACCAAGGCGCCGACGCAGCCGCACAGTGGCGCACGTGATGGTGCGAAGACAAAAAGAAATCCCTCCCGCCATCGCGGCGGGTCCAGCCGGCTCAGCGCGTCTGCTCCAGCGGAAGCTCGTGGAGCTTCAGCTCCGGGTTCTTCTCGCAGAAGTAGCGCATCGTCCACTCCGACGGGAAGAGCAGCACCGGGTGGTCGAACTTGTCGGTGCCGAAGCTCACGCCGCTCGGCATGATCAGATTGCCCGGCTGGGCGAGGCTCGGGTGCGGCTCCACCCAGCGGAGCAAAGTCCACGGGGTGGGGGTAAGGCGGGATTCGGCGTTGTATTCGCTCTGCAGGCGCCATTGCACGACCTCGAACTGCAGCGGACCTACGGCGGCGAGGAGCGTCGAGCCCGGCGGGGCGTTGCGGGCGTTGAACGCCTGCACGACGCCTTCCTGCAGCAGTTGCTCCACGCCGGCGCGGTACTTCTTCGCGTCGCCGGCGTTCGGGTTGGAGATGAACGTGAACACCTCGGGCGGAAAGCGCGGGATCTCGTCGTAGGCGATCGTCTTGTCCTCGGTGAGCGTGTCGCCGATGCCGAATTCCCCGTGGCCGACCAGGCCGATCACGTCGCCCGGCCACGCCTCGTCGACGGTCTCGCGGTCCTGGCCGAAGAGTTTGTGCGAGGACGACAGGCGCACGTTTTTTCCCGAGCGCTGGTGCGTCACCATCATGTCGCGCTCGAATTTGCCCGAGCAGACCCGCAGGAACGCGATACGGTCGCGGTGCTTGGGGTCCATGTTGGCCTGGATCTTGAAGACGAAGCCCGAGAACTTTCCATGGTCGATCGGGACCACGCGGCCGCGTTCGGCCGCGGGAGCGGCGGCCTCGGCGGGCGCCGGGGCGGGGGTCACCGCGCGGCGCGGCGCGGGCGGCACGGAATCGTGGAGGAAGCCGTCCAGCAGCAGCTGGATGCCGAAGTTGTTCACGGCGCTGCCGAAGTAGACCGGCGTCTGCCGTCCGGCGCGGATGGCCTCGAGGTCAAACGGGTGTCCCGCGCCATCGAGCATCGCGAGCTGCTCCTTCACCTCGTTGAACGTGTAGTCGTCGAGTTTCTCGCGCACGAGCGGGTCGTCCAGCGAGGCCACGCTCACCGGCGCCTGGTATTTTCCGCCCGGCACGCGCTCGAACAGGTGCACCTGCCGCGAGCGACGGTCGAACACGCCGCGGAACGAGGGGCCGTTGCCGAGGGGCCAGATGACGGGCGACGACTGCAAGCCGAGGACCGTCTCGAGCTCGTCGAGAAGCTCGAGCGCGTTGCGCGTCGGCCGGTCGCACTTGTTCATGAACGTGAAGATCGGCACGCCGCGGCGACGGCAGACCTCGAACAGCTTGCGGGTCTGCGACTCCACGCCCTTCGCGGCGTCGATCACCATCAGCGCGGCGTCGACCGCGGTGAGCACACGGTAGGTGTCTTCCGAGAAATCCTTGTGGCCCGGGGTGTCGAGCAGGTTGACCGCGTACCCGCCGTAGTCGAACTGCAGCACGGTCGAGCTGATCGAGATGCCGCGCTGCTTCTCCAGTTCCATCCAGTCCGAGGTCGTCGCCCGCTGGTTTTTGCGGGCCGTCACCGCGCCGGCCAAGTGGATG
>JAURJO010000377.1 GCA_030832235.1 Verrucomicrobiota bacterium | reverse complement strand
GACAAACGCTGAACGGGTTTTTCCAGAAACGGCTCCGGATCAGCGGCACGAACCACCAGCCGAGCATCGCGAGGATGAGACCGCAACCGATCACGCCCATTTCGGCAGGAAACTGCAGGAGGTCGTTGTGCGCCTGCTGCCAGAACATCGTGCCCGAACCCAGGCGCTTGTCCCGCTGCTGATACAACGGGAACACATACTCGAAACTTCCGGCTCCGGCTCCGGTCAGCGGACGGTCCTTGATCATCTCCCACGTCGCGGCGGCCGCCCATTCACGGCTTTCCCAAGACGTATCTTTACGGGTAACACCGCTCTTGATCCGCTCCCACGCCTCACCGGCCTGCAGCGCCTCCAGACCCGTGTTCAAGAAATAGCCGAACACGAAGATCATCACCACGAGGATGGGCGTGCGCCGGTGCTCCTTGGGGAGGCTCAGCTGATGCACGACAAAACCTATGATGCACGCGAGCAGGTAGGTGAGCATCGTCAGCGTGGCCCCGCGAGCGTAGCTCGTCACGATCGCGACGGCGATGAACATCGCCCCGAACGTCAAAACGCCGCTCGGATTGGATTTCTCCATCCGGCGCAGGCCGCGGAGATAGAACCATCCCGCCAGTGCACAGGCGGATGCCAGCACGATGAGGAGGTATTCGGCCCCGTGATTCTTGTACACGAACGAGGCGAACGTCATCGCGCCGGGAAAATCCGCGCTCCAGTAGATCTGATTCGTACGCGTCATCCGCTGGGCCACGCCCAGCAGCGCCACCAGCAGCCCGTTCGCCGCGAGCGCTCCCACAAGGATCTGCAGCGTCCGCCGCCGCGTGAAACCGATCCAGATCGCGCACACCGTGAGCCAGGCGCCGCCGAAAACCATGAACGAACGCCATGGGCCCCACTTTTCGAAGGGTACGCGCACGCCCGGCGGCAGCCAGTCGGTTCCGGGAATCCGCATCATCCAGAAATACTTCCCGTCGGTGATGTACGCCCAGACCGGGTTGCTCGCCTGCAACGCCACGTAGCCCAGCAGAAGCAGGCCGAGCCAAAACACGGGGAAGCGCAGCAGTCTCCGTCCCGGCACCAAGCGGAGCGTGTTTCCGCCTGATTCCTCCGGATGAACGGTACGCGGAATCAGGCCGATCGTGAAGGCGGCCACCGCTAGCACCGCGCTCACGATCTGCGCCGGAAGATGCACGGAGCCGAAGGCCCATGGCAGGAAAACCAGATGCACGGCGACCACCGCCAGCAGGGATTTCTCCAAGGGATGAATCCGCGGCCGCTCGCGACGCCCCCGGCTCCGTTCCGACGGACGAGAGGAGAAGGACGCGCTTGAATCGGACATCGCGCCGAGAATCACGCCGCTCCGGAGTGGCGCGAGGGTTTTTTACCGCGTCGCGTTGGAGCCGCGCGCCTTGTCCTCACCGCTTCGGACATTGGCGTTTTCGGGCTTGGGGCAGGCCGTCGGCTCTGCGTGATTGCGGCGATGTCGTCCAATGCGTGCCCTCCGATGGAAGCCGGCGAGAAGCGGCCGGTGCCGGTGGTCGCGGCGGTGATCACGGACAATCGGGGGCGATTCCTTCTCGCGCAGCGGCCCGCGCACAAGAAGCTCGGCCTCAAGTGGGAATTTCCGGGCGGCAAGGTCGAGCTGGGCGAAACTCCTGAAGCGGCGCTGGCCCGCGAGTTGGGCGAGGAACTCGGGGTCGAGATCACCGGCATCGAACCATTGCCGCAGTTCCAACACGACTACGGATTCGCCGTCATCGACATGATCCCGCTCCGCTGTCGGCTCGCCCCCGCCAGTCCCGCCCCGCATGCGCACGAGCACGTTGATCTCGTCTGGGTTGAATTGGACGAGCTCGGAACCTACGATCTGGCCCCCGCGGATCTGCCGGTGGTGGAGGAATTGCGGAAGGGAAACAGGGAGAGGGGCTGAGGCGGGGAACCACGAAACACACCGAATCCACGAAAGCCGGGAGCATTTGGGTCGGGGAAAAGTCTTGGACACTGAGTGCAGACAGAAAGCAGTGCCGACGGTACGGAGGTAGTGAGGAAAACCCGGGAACGACCGCTGGTCGGATGAGTTGCCGGGCGAGACCTGGAAATCAGGAAAGCTGGTAATCACGGGTGGGCGGTTTCCGCTCCCACCCCGAAATTCCCTCGCCGCGCGCGGGCCCGGCGCCAACCTCCGCGCGGGGGAATCCAGTGAACCTGCTCGACCGCCACATCTTCCGCAGCGTGCTCTTCACCTGCGCCGCCGCGGTCGGTCTTTTCGCGTTCGTCGTCGCGCTGCCCAACGTGTTGCGCGACCTGCTCGGGCCGCTGCTCGCGGGGCAGTTTGGCGCCGCGACCTTCCTGCGGCTGGTCGCGCTGCTCTTTCCCTTCGCGATCTCGTTCGCGCTACCGATGGGCATCCTCACCGGCGTATTGCTGACGCTGGGGCGGCTTTCCGCCGACAGTGAGATCACCGCCATGCGCGCGGCCGGCATCAGCCTCGCGCGGATCGCCCGCCCGGTTTTCATTCTCGCCGCGTTGGGCACGCTGCTCGCGTTGTACGTCAACCTGGAGTCCGCTCCGTGGGCGCGGGCGCAATTCCACCGCGAGCTGCCCGCGGCCATCCGGGCCAATCCGCTCGGGGTCATCGTACCGCGGACATTCATCCGCGATTTCAAGGGCGCCGTGATCTACGTGGGCGCCCGGGACGGCGATGTACTGCGCGACATCTGGATCTGGGACCTCGACCGCCAGTCGCGCGTGCGCCGCCTGGTGCGCGCCGAGTCGGGTCGCGTGGAGTATGACGAGGCCACCAACAGCCTCATCCCGGCGCTCACCCGTGCGACGGTGGAAGAGCGGGACCCCGCCGATCCGGAGAACTTCGGCCAGGCGCCGCGGGTGGTGACGGTCGGCCGCTTCGACGAGATCCGCATCCCGCTCGACCGTTACATGGGCGAGCACTTCGTACGGTTGAAGGAGGAGTGGCTGCCCTATGGTGAATTGCAGGCGCTGCGCGCGCGCCAGGCCGCCGAAACACCGGCTCTGGAAAAGAAGGCTGAGCATGCGCGCGCTGGCATGCGGCTAGCCATGATCTCGATGGAAAAATGGGCCCAGGCGGCCGCCGTCCTCTGCTTCGCGCTCGTGGGCGTGCCGCTCGGGATCCGCGTCTCGCGGCGGGAGACCTCCGCCAACCTTGGACTCGCGCTCCTGCTGGTGCTCGGGTTCTACCTGCTCACGGTCGCGATCAAGTGGCTCGACAAGCAGCCCGAGCTGAGGCCCGACCTCCTGCTCTGGATTCCCCACGTGGTCTTCGCCTCCGTGGGGCTCGCGTTATTCCGCCGCGTCGAGTCGCGCTGACGGCCCGAACGGTTTCGCAGGCCGCCTTTCCGGTTCAGAAGGTGCCCTTGAGTCCGAAGCTCCACAGCGAGCCGTAGTCGACGCGGCTGCGGAAGCGCGCGACCTCGGGCGTGCTGGGGCCGTAGACCTTGATGTCGTCCGGCGCGGAGCCGATGTTGCGGATACTCGCGTAAAGCGAGAGGCGCCGCGTGAGCGAGAACTCGCCGTTGAGGTCGAGGTAGAGGCGTTTCGACCACCAGGTGTAGGTCCCGGGCTCGATGCTGGCGCCGTTGGCGATCGCGGCTCGGCGCTGGAGGCTGCGGTAATTCCAGTTCGCGCGCAGGCTGAAGCGCTCGCGGTTCAGGCTGACACCCCAGCTGTAGGTGCGCGGGATGAAGCCGGGGAAGTTCGCGGAGCCCTGCGCGCCGAGCAGACGCTGCGTGGACGCGTTGGCGAAGACCTGCACGCCGCGCGCCCAGCGCGGCAGGAAGGTGAGCGCCTGTTTGTAGCCGAGATTCAGGCCTTCCATGCGGACGCTGGTGTCGAGGTTGTACTGCGTGACGACCGGGTAGCGGCCGTAGACATTCGGATCGAGGCTGTAGAGCTCGAGGAAATCGGCGGTGGCGGGCAGCGTCGTGCTGCCGAAGAAATTCTCGAAATCCCGCCGGAAGCCGCCGACCGCGAGCTGGCCCACGCCCTCGAGGTAGTACTCGAGCCGGGCGTTCAGGGTTCGCGCGCTCCACGGCTTGATGCTTACGTTGCTCACCGTGATCTGATCGGCGGGGGAGGGATTCTCCGGATCGGGCAACGTAACGCCGCCCGAGTACTGGTTGAAGTCGGGCCGGCCGATCGACGTGTACCAGGCGCCACGCAGGATGAGGTTCTCGCGGATATTCCAAGCGGCGTTGAGACTGGGAAACCAGCGCAGGTACTCTTTCTCGGCGGTGGCGGCGCGATCGAGGAAGGTGAGGCGCGAGACGCCCAGGGCGTCGGTGGCGGGCACGATGGCCTGCGGGCGACCGTTGGCGCCGAGGACCGGCCGGCCGGCGGCATCGCGCAGGACATTGCGAGTGGGGTCCGAGAGCGGGCCCTCGGCCTGGATGTTCGTCTGCTCGACGCGAAGACCGGCGACGAGCTTGAGGCGGTTGGAGAACAGCGGGAGGTCGCCGCGCAGGTAGGCGGCTGACACGAGCTCGTCGGCGAACTTCGAGTTGGTGACCTCGTTGCGGTAGGTGGTGTTGGCGTTGGTGGTGAACTGCGCGGGGTTCGCGACGAAGTGGTTGTAGAACAGCTCGCTGCTTACGCCCTGGTATTTCGGGAATCCATACGACGGCTGGCGGTCGGAGAAGCTCGGGTCGAGGAACGGCAGCGCGAGGTCGTCGCTTGTCGCCGTGAGCGTGGTGCTGGCCACGCCGTCGCGGCCGACGTAGGTGTAGTTCGGTACGCTGAATCGCTGGTCGCGTTCGGCCTGCCGGAAGTCGACTCCGGCGCGGATCGACAGCGGAAGCGCCCCGGCCAGGTCGCGCCGCACATTGGCGTAGAGCGTGCGCTTGATGTCGTCGGTGCTGCGGGTGTTGCCGCCCGCGGCAGTGAGCACGTAGTTGCGCAGGGCGTACGGATCCACCGGCGCGCCGGCGGCGTCGGTGACGGTGATGATCGCCGGCCGCAGGTAAAAGATGTCGGCGAAACCGATTGTGACGCCCGTGCGGCGGGACGTGGTCGAGTCGAAGAAACCCGACTCGACGTTGCGGTTGCGATTGCTGGCGCGGGAGTAGGCGAAGCCGGCGTCGAACTTCCAGACCGGGCCGTCATGCCGCCAGGTGAGCGACGGCATGAAGGTCCAATTGCTCCTGGTGTTGCCGGTGGTGACGAGCTGGAGCGTGCCCTGGCCGGCGGCACCGCGGACGGAGGTGAGGCTGAAGTCGCCGGGGTTCACGCGGCCGACGTCGAACGTGAGTTCGTTGTGGTTGATGTTCACGTAGAACGTCGAGTACTGCAGCGACGCCGAGAAACGGTCGCGCGGCGTGAGCCGGTAGTCGGCGGTGAAGCCGAACGAGGTGCGCTTGGTGTCCTTGCCGCTGTTGCGGACGGAGACGGCCGTGAGGTACGGCCGGTCGAACGACGTGTGGGGGAAGGTGGTGCCGTTGGTCGCGGCCTGCGTGCCGCGCCAGGTGTTCATGACCTGGGGCTCGCCGGAGTACTGGCGGTTGAAACCGCCGGAGAGCGTGAAGCCGAAATCGCGGCTGACCGGCGCGACGTAGGAGAAGTCCACGCCGGGATGGATCTTGCGCGTGGGGTGGCGCGGGGCGGGCGTCTTGCCGAGCTTCTTGATGTCGTCGCGCAGCATCAGGTACGTGCTGAAGTTGCCGGCGGGCCGCACGCGCTCGAACGAGCTGCGCGGCACAAGGTTCACGGAGCCGGCGAGGGCGTTGCCCTGCGAGTCCGGCGTGGGCGAGAACGACACCTCGATCCGAGACAGGTTGTTGATCGAAACCTGGTCGAGTCCCACCGAGCGCGCCGTGCCGCCGGCGCCGCCGCCCACCGCGCTGGCGAGGCCGAAGCCGTCGAGCGTCACGGGCACGTAAGTCGAGGGCACGCCGTTCAGCGAGATGTCGCGCGCGTTGCCGCCGGCGTAGTCGATGTTCACGCCGGGCATGAACTTCAGGAACTCGGCCACGTTGCCCTCGGCGATGTCGCCGAACTCATCGGTCGCGACGACATTCCGCATGTTCGGTGCGTAGCGCTGTTCATTGATAGCGAGCGCCGCTCCGCTCATCTCCCGTGAGGTCGCCACGACGAACTCATCGAGCCGCACGGTCGCCCCCTCCGCGACGGCACCCGAGGGCGAAAGCTGGAAGTCGCGTTGCACCGCCTTTCCGGCAGCTACCTCGACCGTCGCGCTCGCGGCCGGGAAGCCGGAAAACGTGGCGCGCAAGCGGGCCGTGCCGGCCGGCACAGCATCAATCCGGTAGTAACCGTCGGTGCCGCTGAAGGCCTCTAGCGCGGTGCCTTCCACCACGATGCGGGCGCGTTCCACGACGAGACCGGTCGCGGGATTGGTTACGCGGCCCTCGATCGCACCCGCGGCGGGCGCTTGGGCAGAGAGGTGCCCGGGAAAAACGGACAGGCTCAGGAACAGGGAGAGGAAAAGGCGGCGCAGCAGGCCTTTTACGCGCAAGGATGGGTGGTTCATAGGGTCGCGAAAAAACTCCGGAGCACGAACCGAGTGTCAACGCCGCCCAAGGACCGCGCGGAGCTTTGGTCTGTGGCAGCCCGCCTTCGCCAAGCCTTCGGCGGGCAAACAGCCAAGGCGGTTCCGAACCGCCTTCATCCGTGTCGATTTGCGTCCATCCGTGACTGAACCCCCGCGGAGCGCTTCAGGAGGGCCTTCGGCGGTACGTCTTTCGTCATGGTCCGCGGCGGGCGGCCGCGGCTACACGGGATGCCCTTCGTCTGGAAATACCGGACCAAATTTCGTCGAGAAACGCGTGCGATGTAGCCGAGGGCGCCACCCCTCGGATCGTCTGGAATTACTTCCACCAATTCCCCCTCGTTCCCGCTCGCTTTCCTTCGTCCCGTCCTGTGCGGCGGAGCCGCGCCTGGATTCAGCGCGGCTGGTTCGCCTTCATCACGTCGGCGATCGAGACGGGCGCGCCGCCGCGACGCTTGCTCTCGTCGGCCGCCTCCATGAAGGCCATG
>JAURJO010000376.1 GCA_030832235.1 Verrucomicrobiota bacterium | reverse complement strand
TGAGGCGAACGATTCCCGTGAACGAAAGCCGGACCCGCGAGGGTCCGGCTTTCTTTTTTGAAAGTGGAAACGCACGCGGCGGGCGAAGAAAACGCGCCAGCCCTAGCAGGGAAATCGGCGACGCAAGGGGACTGGACGCGGCGGTACGGCGGAGGCGACTTCGCGGTTTATTTCGTCGCACGTGTGCGCGGCAGCGACCGCGGCTACAAAGTGCGACCTCCGGAATATGCTGGCGCGTGGGATACAGCATCAGCTTTCGGAAAAACCTCTGGCTGTAGCTGGGGTCGCCGACCCCGGCCGATATGGAATCGCGGTCGAACACTTCGATTCACGCTTGGTCGCGGCGCCTGTTCCCGGAGCGCTTCTTAGGGTCGGTCGCCAGTTTAGATTCGGAAAGGCCTGTGGCGGGTTTCTTATTTGGACCGGACCCCGGCTACAGCGAGGGGTTGCCGAAAGTGACGCGGAGGTTCGTGCCGCCTCCACGCATACCCCGCCCTGTTCGAGGAAACTGTGCCCTCGGATCGTCGCTCCGAGACCTCCGTGTCCATCGCATGGAACCAATCCGACCGCGGCTCGTTCGCGACGGGTCCAGGCTTCTTGCCGCTCAGAACCGTAGCGTGCTCGTCAGGCGCAGCTCGCGCGGGTTCATACGGCGGAAGCCATAGGGCACGAGGCGATTCCCTAGGACGAACATGCCGTTGTACATGGGCGTGTCGTAATCGAGCAGGTTGTCGACGTTGGCCTGCAGATCGAGACGGGCGCGGGGCAGGCGGAACGTGTATCCGAGCGAGCCCGAGACGAGATGGTAGGCGCGGGCGTAGACGTAGTCGTACGGACGATCGATCTCGTTGCCGATGACGCGAGGTCCGTAGAACTGCGCACCGAGACCGGCGCGCAGGCCGCGCACGGGACCCGTGCGGAACGTGTAAACGCCGAGCGCGTTGTAGCGGTACTGGTACGTACCGTTCTGCACCCGCTCATCCTGGAAGCCGTTCACCGTGTTCTGGATCGTGCGCAGCTGGTTGGCGTCGCTCACGCGCGTCGGGTTGGCCGGGTCGTTGGCCCATTGTTCCCATTGCGGGGTGTTCCTCGCGACGTAATCGCGGAAGTCGGCCGCGGTGTCGAACTGGCGCGTCTGCGGCCACGCGGCGTTGAGCACGAGGCGAAGCGAGTTGGCGATGTTCACGGTCAGATTTCCCTCCCAACCTTTGCCCGCGTAACTGCGCGTGCTCTGGATCGAGTTGTTGGCCGCGGTGACCGTGGGTGAGGAACTGAAGGTCTCGATGTAGCGCTCCGGCATCCGGTGGTTGGACCAGAGGGTGTTCACCGCGCCGACGTTGATGCCCAACGCGCTGTTGGTCTGCTCGGCCTGGTAGTACCCGGCGGAGCCGACGATCGTGAGCGCGTCGGTGTGCGCGAGGCGAAGGCGGAGGCCGGCCGATTCCGCCTTCGAGGGAACGATGTTCGCCCCGGCGAAGCTGCCGTCCAGCTTCGGGTTGGCGTTCGACTGGATGGTGAAGCCCTCGGAGTAGTCGGCGTAAGCGCCGATCCGCGACCACGGGAAGTAGACCAGCCCGAACGTGCGCGTGTTGTTGTATGCCACCCGCTCCTCGACGGAATAGGAACCGAAAGCGCCGGTGACGCGGTCGCGCGTGGCGGTGTCGCCGTTACGCGAAGTGAGCTCGGATTTGTCGCGCCGGAATCCGGCCACGTACGAAAGCCGCCCGCCGAGGTAATTGCCGGAGGCGGCGAGCTCGTAGGCGTCGTTGCCATTCTTCGTGTAGCCATCGGCCGTGGGCACCGCGCGCAGCGTATAGAGCCGCGAAAAATCCGGCAGCGCGGGCGTAAGATTGTCCCAGTAGCGGTAGATGTTGATGCGTCTGGAACCGTCGGTGATCGCGGTCGTGAGCTTGGGATCGGCGTTGTTCATGTCCCAGTAAACGAGGCGGGAATCAGCCTGCTGCCGGTGCACGAACCCGCTGAGGTTGGTGACACCGCCGAAACCCTTGAAGGGATAAGCTGCGACGAGGCGCACGGTGCGCGAGTCGCGGAACGTGCCGTCGATTTTCCGTCCGAGGTAGGATGAGCTGTAGACCTTTCCGAAATTGGGATTGGGCGCGCCGCCGGGCAGGAGGACGTTCGGATCGATCAGCGCGCCGGAAAACGCGTAGTTGCCGCCCTCGGCCCGGTAGCGTGCGAGCTGGCCGGCGAGCTGAAGGGAGAAGCCGTTGCGGAAGCGGTGATCGATGCTCGCCTGCAGGTCCGTGGTGCCCGCACGAACGTTGAGTTCGCTGGGGTTCGCGTTGAAGCTCTTGTCCGGCGACGGCACTTTCGCGATGCCAAGCGGATAGGAATGAATGAGCGGAATGCCCGAACCGGACGTGAACGCGGTGCCGCGCAGATCGACCATGCCGAGTCCCTCGATGTAGGTGAGAAAACCGGTCGAACCGCGGAGGGACAGACCGGCCGCCGTCGCCTGCGCCGTGGTGAGCGTGCCGCGCACCGGGACCTCGTTCCAAGAGGACGCTTGGTCACTGTAGCTGGTGATGACGAGGCCGGGCCGCTCCGTGCGCGTGATGTCGGCGTCGAAGCTCACCCGGGTGCGCTCGAAGGGTCGCCACGCGGCGGCCAGCGCATTGCCGAAACTCTGCTGGGCCGAGCGAGCGACGTAGGAACGCTGCTCGAGGACGCTGGCGATATAGCGGAACTCAAGACGTTCGTTAACGGGGCGGTTCAGGTCGATCGCGACGCCCTTCGACCACAACGTGTCGGCGCGGAAACGGATCGTGCCGAACGCGCGCCGCTCGGGCTGCTTGGTGATGTAGTTCACGCCGCCGCCGGGTCCGCCCTCTCCGTAGAGGATCGCGTTGGGCCCCCGGCCGGCCTCGATGCGCTGCACGTTGTACTCCATCGGCGTCGTCGCGCTGAGAAAGTAGTTCCGCGTGCTGGGCTGCGTCGCCATGCCGCGGAGGCTCACGTTGCTGCCCGGGTCGTGCTGCCCGAGACTCGCGGGGTTCATGCTGTTGCCGTTAATGCCGTTGGTCTCGAGCGGATGCGAACTCGTCAGCCAGGCGGAAGCCTCGTCGATGTTGAACACCCCGAGGTCGTCGATCAGGTCGCGCGTGAAGACCTCCATCGTGCCCGGGGTCATCAGTAGATTGGTGCGCAACCGGCCGGCGTTGAGCGTGTCGGCGGCGATGTAGCCGGTGTCCTTTTCGGTCGAGACGACGAACGGCGAAAGGGCTACCGCCTCGTCGGTGGCCGCGCCGGACGCGACCGCGGGAGCGGCCACGGTCTGAGCGGAGACAGGCTGGGCGGCGTGCGAAGCGGCGAAGGCGAGACAGGCGACGAGACGCGAGGCGAGGTTTCTCATGGCGCTTAAAAATGCTTATTTCCCAAACGACGGAGCGCCTTGTCGAGCGCACCAAACTGGCTCACGCCGAGTTCAGTACTCGAGAACCTCTGTCTCCGGTAACGGTTTGCCCGCCCGCGCGTCTCTTGTTTCCACCCACCCGCCCCGCCATGCGCCGCCTGAAAAATGACTTCATCCGCGCGACCGGCTCCGGCCTGCTCCCGGCGCTGGCGATCGCACTGGTGACGGCATGGGTTCCGGCGGGGCGCGCTGCCAAATCGGAATTCAAGGCCGAGAAGAAGGAGTTGCGTCGCGAGATGGCGGGAACCGACGACGGCTCGCGCAAACCCACGCGGGGTGACAAGGACGCCGCCAGCAACCCCAAGGCGCGCGCCGACGAAGCCGCCGCGCGGAATCTCGAACGGCTGCGCGACCAATTGGGGGTCGAAGACGACGCCGAATGGGCAGTGGTCCTCGAACGCATCAACCGCGTGAATGAGGCTCGCTCCGGGCTTTGGAAGGGTAGTTCGAGCGGAAAACCGACTCCCATCGCCACCAAGAAAAGCGAGCGTTCCAGCCGCTCGCCCAACCCCGAGCAGGATTCGTTGCGCTACGCCGTCCGCGATAATCTGCCGGACGCCGAAGTGAAGGCCAGGTTGGCTCGGGCCCGCCACACTCACGAGCAGGCCGA
>JAURJO010000375.1 GCA_030832235.1 Verrucomicrobiota bacterium | reverse complement strand
TGCGTTCCTTGATCTCGTTGGTGACGTGCGGGATGACCTGCACCGTCTTCCCGAGGTACGCGCCGCGGCGCTCCTTCTGGATCACCGCCTCGTAGATCTGCCCGGAGGAAAGACTGTTGAGCCGCGAGAGCTTGCCGCTCGTGAAACGCTCGTAATGGCCGAGGTCGAGGTCGGTCTCCGCGCCGTCCTCCAACACATAAACCTCGCCGTGCTGGAAGGGGCTCATCGTGCCGGGGTCAACGTTCAGGTAGGGATCGAACTTTTGGATGCGCACCACCAACCCGCGCATCTCGAGCAGCGCGCCGAGCGACGCCGCCGTAAGTCCTTTGCCCAAGGAGGATACCACCCCGCCCGTGACGAAAATGTATTTCACGGGGCGCGAGGCTGGCGGGCCCCGTCAGCCGCCGGCAAGACAAAGCTCGACGCGCGATGATAAAAACCGGACGGGCGCGGTCAGCGCAGCAATTCCCACGCGGCCCAGCCCAGTCCGCCGAGCACCACGGCGCCGATGAGCAGCCAAAGGGTCCACTTGAGTACCTTCATCAGGAGCCAGAGCGCTACCGCGGCGACCGCGGCTCCCGCCAAAATCACCGCCCAGCGCGGATAAGCGCTCAGATCCATCGTGAACGAGCGGGTGACGGCCTCGGCGAGCGGCATGCGGGCGAGGCAAGCGCCCCGCGCCGGCGGTCCAAGAAAAATCATTTGCGCCGCTGTCCGCCCGCCGCCCTCCTCCGCGGGTGCAATCCAAACCGCAGCTGTTGGCGTGGCTCACCTGTGACGGCGTCCACATCGACCCCGGCTCCGGCAAACACACCGTCCTGGGGATTTTTTCGAACATCCAGGCGCGCCAGTTTCCGGTCACCCACCCGTTCATGGTGTGGTTTTTAACCATCACCGATTGCTCTCCAGGAGAGCACAAGCTGCGCATTTCGATGGGGCTCGACCCCACCGCGATGCAACCGCTGCTCGAGCGGCCCTTCCAGACGCAGAGCCCGCTCCACCGGATCAATCTCATCAACGAGATCCGCGATCTGAGCTTCCCGCACGCGGGGGAATATTCGCTGTTGATCGAGATCGACGACGAACCGCTGCTCGCGACCAGCCTCACCGTCACCGGAATTTCCTGAACCATGGCCACCTTTGATCTCATCGGCGTCGGCTCGCCCATCATGGACCTGCTTGCCCGCGTCCCGGACGAGTTTCTCCGCCGCAACGTGGCGGGCGACAAGGGAGGCATGGTGCTGGTCGACTCCGACGAGATGGCGCGCATCGTCTCGCTCCTCGGCGAGGCCCCCGCGCACGCCACGGGAGGCTCGGCCGCCAACGCCACTTTCAACGCCACCCGCCTCGGGCTGCGCAGCACGTTTCTCGGGAAACTCGGTCACGACGAGGCCGCCGAAATCTACCGCCGTACCTTCGAGGCCGCCGGCGTCGACGGGCGCCGCTTCAAGCGCGGACCACACGCCAACGCCCGCTGCCTCGCCCTCGTCACGCCCGACGCGCAACGCACCATGCGCACGTGCCTGGGCGCCGCCCTCACCCTTGCGCCGGAGGAAATCTCCGCCGCCGACTTCGCCGGGTGCCGCCACGCCCACATCGAGGGCTATCTCGTCTTCAACCAAGCGCTGGCCGACGCCGTGCTCGCGGCAGCCCGCGCGGCCGGTTGCACCACCAGCCTCGACCTCTCTTCCTTCGAGGTGGTGAACGCCTCGCGCGCCTGGCTTTTCGGCCAGTTCCGCCGGGGGATCGACATCGTCTTCGCCAACGAGGACGAGATCCGCGCATTGTTCGAAGATCAGGCATCCCCATTCGATGTGCTGACCCGCCGCCTCGCCGGCCACGGCGTGCTGGCGGCGGTAAAGGTCGGCAAGGACGGCGCCTGGATCGGACACGGCGAGAAACTCCACCGGGTCGAACCGCGCCGGGTGGCGCAGGTGGTCGACACGAACGGCGCCGGTGACGCCTGGGCGGCCGGTTTCCTTTTCGCGCACCTGCGCGGCTGGCCCCTACCAGCCTGCGGAGAACTCGCTTCCCTCATGGGCGCGGAGACGGTCAGCCATCTCGGTCCGATCATTCCCGCCTCCCACTGGCCCGAGGTGCACGCCGTGGCGCGCGGGCTTGAGCCGGCGGCCTCCTAGGGCCCGTCCGAGGCATTCCTCCTCTGATTTAAACCGGGGGCGGACCGGACCGTCCGAAAAATTCGCCGGCCAAGGTCGGGCAGGCTTCTTGAACGGACGCGAAAAACGGAGAGCGTAAGAAGTTCGTCCGGACCCAGCCCCGACCGGGTTGGTCCCGCGCAGCTCCTTTCCGCGTATGAAAAACCTCCGTTCCCTACTCCGGGTTCTCGTCGCCGTGTTCGCCACGGCCCTCATCCCGCTGGCCGCCCAAACGGCCGGCTCCGGCACCATCGAGGGCCGGGTGCTCAACGTCGGCACGGGCAAGTACCTCAATAACGCCCGCGTCGTGGTCGAGGGCACGAACCTCGAGGCGCAGACCAACGAATTCGGCGAATTCCGCCTCCTCGGTGTCACCCCCGGCACCGTCCGCGTCCGGGCGACCTTCACGGGCCTGGATGCCCGGGTCCAGCCGGTCACGGTGACCGCCGGTGCGGCCGCGCGGGCGGATTTCAACCTCACGAGCGCGGCGCGCTACGGTACCGAGGAAACCGTTCAGCTCGACACCTTCAAGGTCGCCGCCCAGCGCGAGTTCGAGGGCGCCGCGCTGGCCACGAACGAGCAGCGCTACGCCCCCAATGTGAAGGTCGTGATGGCCGCCGACTCGTTCGGGGACGTCACCGAGGGCAACGTCGGCGAGTTCCTCAAGTACCTGCCGGGCATCACCGTCGACTACGTCGCCGCCGACGTGCGCACGGTTTCCGTGCGCGGCTTCGCCGACACGTTCACCAACGTCTCCGTCGACGGGATGCGCATCACGAGCTCCGTTTCCGGCAATTCCAACCGCGTCTTCGAGTTCGAGCAGGTCTCCATCAACAATGCCTCGCGTGTGGAGGTCGCCAAGGTCCCCACGCCCGATTCGCCGGCCGACTCCCTCGGCGGCAGCGTGAACATGATCAGCAAAAACGCGTTCGAACGCCGCGGCGCCCAGCTGAACTACCGCGTTTCGCTCAATTTCAACAACGAGGACACCAAGGTCTTCTCCAAAACCCCCGGGCCGGGCAACAAGCCGACCTACAAGGTCCTGCCCGGCTTCGATTTCGACTACACCCTGCCCGTCACGAAGAACTTCGGCCTCGTCATCACCGGACTGAATTCCAACCAGTTCAACGAGCAGCATCGCTGGCAGACCACGTGGAACTTCGCGCAGGCCGGCGCCACCGCGGCGAATCCCTACCTCCAGCAATGGCAGCTGCAGGACGGCCCCAAGAACACGTTCCGATCCTCCGTCAGCGTGAAGGCGGACTGGAAGCCGACCGAGCGCCAGGTCCTGTCCGTGAGCGTGCAGGAAAACTACTACGACGCGTTCTTCGGCAACCGGAACCTGAACTTCAACCTCGGCACCACCGCCACCCCGTCCGTCGCAACCGGCACTCCCCTGCTCTGGGGCCAGACCTTCGCGCAATCCGCCTCGGGCCGCGCGTCGGTCACCCAAGGCTCGTCGTTCCGCGCCAAGCTGGGCGAGACCAAGGCCGTCAACCTGCGCCACACGTTCAAGGGGAACATCTGGGACACCGAGACCGGCCTGCACGGCGCGAAGTCCAAGACGTGGTATCGCGAGCTGGCCCGCGGGCACTTCTCCAACGTCGGCACCACGTTGCAGGGCGTCTCCGTCGTGCGCGCGGAGAACATCGACTTCCCGAGCCTTAACTGGACGACCCGCGACGCGGCCGGAAACCAACTCGATCCCTACAACCTCGCCAACTACCGGCTGAACACGCTCCAGAACAGCCCGGTCGACGGGAAGGCCGTCATGAAGGGCGGCTACCTCAACCTCCGCCGCGCCCTGGAGGTCGCCCGGCAGCCCCTAAACTTCAAGACCGGCATCGCGGTGCGCGCCGAACTGCGCGACAACCGCCGCTACACCGAGCAGTGGAACTTCCTCGGGGCCGACGGCGTGGCCAACACCGCCGACGATAGCGCCGGACCGTTCCTCGACACCTCGTACTCGAAGGAAGACCCGATCTTCGGCTCCAAGCCGATCCAGTGGATGAACCCGTACAAGCTGGCCGACCTTTACCGCTCCAATCCCGCCTACTTCCGCCCCACCACGAGCTCGATCACGGTCGAGGGTGCGAGTGTGACCACGGAACCCGGTTACCCCGCCGAGTTGGCGCGCATCACGAACTCCCAACGCATCCAGGAGCGCATCTCCTCGGCTTTCGTCCAGCTCGACGGCAAGTTGTTCGACAACCGGCTCCACTTCGTCACGGGAGTGCGACTCGAGAAAACCCTCGATGAGGGCGAAGGGGCTCTGGTCGACCCTGATGCAGCCTTCCAGCGCACCGCCGCCGGCGCCTTCGTCCGCGACGCCGCGGGTCGCCGCGTGCTGCGCCCCGAGGCCGGCGCCGCCGGTTCACTCGCCATGCTTCGCCTCACCAACCGCGAGCGCGCCTTCCAAGGCTCCCGCGAGTACGACGGCTACTACCCGAGCCTGCACCTCACCTGGAACCTCACCGACCGCGTTACCGCCCGTTTCGCCTACGCGCGGACCCTTGGAAGGCCGGACTACGTCGACATCATCCCGACGGCGACGATCGACGACAACGAGGCGGCCGATCTCAACCCGGCGCTTTCCCCGGGCACGATCACGATGTCCAACACCGCGCTCAAGCCGTGGACCGCCGACAACTATGATCTGTCGCTCGAGTACTACTTCACCAAGGGCGGCGTGGCCTCGATCGGCGTCTTCCAGAAGGACCTCGCGGATTTCTGGGGCAACGTGAACCAGCCTCTGACCCCGGGCTTGGCCAACACCCTCGGCCTTGAACAGGCCTACGTCGGCTGGACGGTCGTGACCAAGGTGAACGTAGGCAGCGCGCGGATCTCCGGCGCCGAGTTCAATTTCAACCGCACCTTGGATTTCCTGCCCGGCTGGGCGCGTTACCTCGCGATCAACGCCAACGGCACGATGCTACACCTGCAGGGCGCCAATGGCGCCGACTTCAACCGCTTCATCTCTCGCACCGGGAACTTCAGCCTGAGCTGGAACCGCAGCCCGATCAGCGCCCGCGTGAATTTCAACTACCGCGGCCGCCAGAGGAACTCGGCCCAGACCGGCGCCCAGTACGGCGCCACCGCCGGGTTCTTCGAGTACTATGACTCGCGCTACAATATGGACGTGAATGTCGAGTACACGTACTCGCGTCGCGTCCGGCTGTTCGCCAACGCCCGCAACCTCCTTAACCAGCCGCAGGTACTCGAGCGCTACAGTCCCGCCTCCGCCAGCTATGCCAACGGCTACCGCCACGAGGAATTCGGCGTCCAGTTCACCGTCGGCCTCAAGGGCACTTTCTGATTCCGACCCATCTCCGGGCGCCCCGATTTCCGGGGCGCCATTTGCTTTCCCATGAAAACCACCCCTGCAGTGCGAAACCACCAACCGTTCCGCCGGCTTTTGCCGGCGTTTGCCGTCCTTCTCGGGCTGCTCTTCACCGGCCGCGCCGCCCTCGCCCAAACCACCGGCACCATCTCCGGCGTCGTCCTCGACGCCTCGGGTAAATACCTTGAGGGCGCCGAGGTCTCGGTCGCCGGCACCGCACTTGCCGCCATCACGGAACGCGAAGGCGTCTTCCGTCTCACGGGCGTCGCCCCGGGCGCGCAGACCGTGCGCGTCGCCTACCCCGGCATGGCTCCCGCCTCGCAGGCCGTGGGCGTGACGGCCGGCCAGACCGCCACCGTGCGCGTCCAGCTGAAGTCCGACACCATCGTGCTCGAGGCCTTCACCGTCAGCACCTCCAAGGAGGGCATGGCCCAGGCCATCGCGCTGCAGAAGGCGTCCTTCAACCAGAAGCTCGTCGCGGCCGCCGACCAGTTCGGCGACATCAGCGAGGGCAACGTCGGCGAGTACCTGAAGTTTCTCCCCGGCATCGGCATCGACTACACCGCGAACGACGCCCGCGCCGTCAGCCTCCGCGGCATGAACCCGATGTTCACCAACGTGACGGTCGACGGCGGCCGCATGGCCTCCGGCACCTCCTCCGGCGACAGCCGGCGCTTCGAGCTCGAGCAGGTCGCGATCAACAACGTCGAGACCATCGAGGTGTTCAAGACGATGACCCCCGACATGTCGGCGGACAACACCGGCGGCCAGGTGAACCTCGTCACGAAGAGCGCCTTCGACCGCGAGGGAAAGACGTCCTTCGCCTACAACGTCTCCCTCACCGCCAACGCCGATAATTTCACCCTCAGCCGCCGCGGCGCGTGGGGCGAGGGTCCGCAGTTCCTGGTCCGCCCGAGCGCCGATCTCAACTACTCGCACCGGCTCACCAACAACCTCGGCATCAACGTGAGCTACCGGCTCTCCGAGATCGCCCACGACTACCCGCGCGCCGGCTACTCGTGGAACTTCAGCGCCAACGGCGCCACCCCCTCCAATCCGTTCCTCAGCTCGCTCCAGATGTACGACGAGCAGAAAATCACCCACCGCGAGTCCCTCTCGACCAAGGTGGATTACCGCCCCGCGCCGCGCACCAAGCTGTCGTTCACCGGCCAGTGGAACTGGTACGACCTTACATTCAACGGCCGCTCCATCACCTTCAGCTCCGGCACGCCGGTCGCCGGCTTCACACCCAACCGCGTCGTCAGCACCGCCGGCACCGGCAACGTCACCACCGACGTCTCCCAGCGCAGCAAATACGGCCCGACGTACATGCTCGGCGCCCAGTTCACCCAGGAGCTCGATTCCGGGAAACTCTGGGGCGGCTACAGCTGGTCGCAGGCCGAGAACAAATACCGCGACGTCACCCGCGGCTTCCTCACCGGCATCGGCCTCAGCCTCCTCCGCCCCACCGGCAGCAACACGGTCGTCACGATGGACAACATCCTCACCGGCCTCCTGCCCGCCATCAGCGTCACCCAGAACAATCTGTCCCCCGACTACCGCAGCCTCGCCAGCTACAGCGCCACCGCCAACAGCTGGCGCGCCCGGCCGTTCACCTCCCGCGAGCTCAAGGAGGGCCTCAACCTCGACTACCGGCACAACTTCAAGGGCGCTCTGCCCTTCGCCGTCCAGACCGGCGTCCGACGCGATGACCTCGGCCGCAAGATCAACCGTTTCGGCGTCGCCCACGCCAATCCCGCCCTCAGCGGCAACGAGCTGCGCGCCTACCGCGACGACGACTACAGCGCCGAGGACATCGGCTTCGGCTTCGGCGCGGTCGAGTGGCTCAGCCCGTACAAGACCTACCGCGCGTTCCCGACGCCCTCCTCCACGCTCACCGAGTGGGTGGTGCGCGACATCGCCGAGCGCAACGACGCCGCCTACGTGCGGGTTGATCTGCCGGTCACCAAGGAGCTCACCGTCGTCACCGGTGCGCGCTACGAGCAGAAGAGCCTCGAGGCCGGTGCACAGGACCTGCGCGTGGCCCGGCAGCGGTTCACCACCGCCAGCCTCTCTTACGACGGCTGGTACCCGTCGTTGAACCTGAAGTACACCCCTCGGCCCGACGTCGTCGTGCGCGCGGGAATCAGCCGCACCATCGGCCATCCCGACTTCGGTGACATCATCCCGACGGTCACGGACTTCGACCCCTCCTCCGCCTCGAGCACCGGTTCGATCAGCATACCCAACCCGGCGATCAAGCCGTACAAGATCCTCAACCTCGACGTGACCGCCGAGTGGTATCTCGCCAACTCCGGCGTGCTCTCCGGTTCGCTGTTCCAGAAGAACGTCGATGGCTTCATCGCCCGCGGCGCCGTCGGCCTCCTCAGCACGCTGGCCAACGGGGCGGCGATCGCCGCCGAGTACGGCATCAATCCCGCCGAGCAGAACCGCTACAACGTGACCTTCGCCCAGAACGGCCTCGGCAGCACGGTGAAGGGCCTCGAGCTCAGCTACGCGCAGGGGCTCAAGTTCCTGCCTTCGCCGTTCAATTCGATGAACGTGCAGTTCAACGTCACCGCCGTGAGCATCGACGGCGACAACTTCACCACGAAGCTCGCCCAACTGGCCTCCGCCACGACCCGCTCGGCCAACCTGATCGTCGGCTGGCGCCTCGGCCGCTTCAACCTGCTCGCGACGGTGAGCCACATCGGCGACGTCGAGACCGGCTTCGGCACGACGGCCACCGCGCCGTCCACGTTCACCGAGAAGGTCACCAAGGCCGACTTCACCGTGAACTACACGCTGAACCCGAAGGCCACGCTCTACGTCCAGGTGCGCAATCTCACCGGCGAGGGCCGCCGCGAGTTCCAGACACCCAGCGACCCGACGCTCTACAAGTCGTTCCGCGTGCCGAGCCGCTACTCGGAATTCGGCGACCCGATCTTCTACTTCGGCGTCCGCGGCCGGTTCTAAGTGCCGCCTTGCTCCGCGGCCCTGAAATCCGGGCCGCGGAGCCCAACCTGCACACACCCGGTGGCAAGTATGGTCCGGGGTCGACGACCCCGGCTAAAGGAGATCGCCACGAAACGCCTTTCGTCCGGAAAAGCCGGACCGAATTTCCTCAAGAAATGCGTGCGGTGTAGCCGAGGGCGTCTCCCTCGGATGGTCGGAAACTCCTTCCGCTCATTCCCTCTCACTCCCTCTCGCTTTCACTCGCCGCCCCCAGCGCGACGCAGTCTGAGCGCCGACTCGATTGCGGCGGAGCCGCGCTGGGTTTCCCGCAGGCCACCGGTTGCGTGGCGGGTTTGCCCTCCCGAATTGCGGTTTGCCGCGTCCACCGGGTCCGCAAACCATCCGGCTCAGTCGCTGACCGATGTCCTCCCCGCTCCACGTTCCCGCCGAAGCCCTGCCGCCGCTGCCGTCCGAACCGCAGCCCGGGCGCTACCGTCATTACAAGGGAATGGAGTACTTCGTGAGCGGCCTCGCGCGCCACTCGGAGACGCTCGAGACGCTCGTCGTTTACCAGGCCCTCTACGGTGAACGCGGCACCTGGGTGCGCCCCGCCGCGATGTTCACCGAGTTGGTCGACGTCGCCGGCCGGCGCGTGCCGCGCTTCACCCGTATCGGCGACATCTGACGCCATGCGGGTTCTCCTCGCCTTCGACAAATTCAAGGACGCCCTCGGTGCACCCGAAGCCTGCGCCGCTGCTGCACGTGCACTCGTGTCAAACCACCCCTCCTGGACCGTCGACTCCTGTCCGCTGGCCGACGGTGGCGAGGGCTTCGGTGCGATCCTTACCGCAGCCATAGGCGGAGAAACTCTTCCGGCAGCGGTAACCGGCCCGCGGGGAACCCCGGCCGCCGGCCGTGTGGGCCTCGTCGCCTACGACCGCATCCCGGCGCCCGCGCGCGCGCTGCTTCGGCTGCCCGAAGTCAAAGGTGGAGCCCGTGTCGCAGTGATCGAGATGGCGAGCGCCTCCGGACTCGCCCTGCTCGCGCCCGGCGAACGCGACCTCTGGCACACGACCACCACCGGGACCGGTGAACTCATGCGCCTCGCCATCGCGCAGGGCGCCGCCGCGATCGTGCTCGGTATCGGCGGCAGCGCGACGAATGACCTTGGGCTCGGCGCGCTCGAGGCCCTTGGCTTGGATTTTATCGGCACGGACGGACGCCGCGTTTCGCCGCCGGTGCCTTACCGTTGGCCCGAGATCGTCCGCATCGGCGGCAATCTCACCCCGGGCCTGCCGCCGATCCGCATCGCCTGCGATGTCACCAATCCTTTGCTCGGCCCGCGCGGCGCCGCCGCGACGTACGGCCCGCAAAAAGGCCTACGCCCCGGCGACCTCACGCGCCTCGATCATGAGGCCGCCCGCCTGGCCCTGCTGCTGTGCGGACACTTCGGCCGACCCGACGAACTGATGGATGTCCCGGGGACGGGTGCGGCCGGAGGTATCTCATTCGGGCTGATGGCCGCGGCCGGCGCCGAACTGCTGCCCGGTTTCGATCTCGTTTCCGCGTGGCTCGACCTGGAGGCGCGGCTCGCGCGCGCCGACGTCGTCATAACCGGTGAAGGCCGCTTCGACGACAGTTCGCTGCAAGGCAAGGGCCCCGGCGCGGTCGCCGCCCGCGCGCTAAAACTCGGTAAGATCGTCCACGTCTTCGCCGGCCGGGCGACCGCCGCGCAACCTCCCGCCGGGCTCACGCTCCATTCCATCACGCCCGGGGATCTGCCGCTGGAACAAGCCCTCCCCCGTGCCGCCGAATTCCTCGACCGCTCGGTGCGCCGAACCTTCGCCTGAGATTCCCGGGATCTTACGGCCGGTGAGAAAGCACCCGTGAGGCGGAGACATGCCCGCGGAGCTCACGGAAAACGCGGGAGCCAATCCGCCGCGCTACATCCGCAGGTCGGATTTTTCGACATCGTTCTCCTCAATCACGCCAGCGTAGGATTCATCCGCGCCACCAGCGAATGCCGCGGTTCAAATTCGCCGCTTTCGGAACAGCGTTTCGGCCGTCATGAGTTCCGCGGGGACCGCGGCGAACGGCCGCGGCTACACCGGATGCCTGAGGTCAGGAAACACCGGACCGACCTTCGTCACGAAATGCGTGCGGTGTAGCCGAGGGCGCTCCCCTCGGATCGTCGGAAACTCCTTCCGCCCGTTT